>JBIOZK010000079.1:0-36934 GCA_044870975.1 Pyrinomonadaceae bacterium | reverse complement strand
GAAGTATTCGCCGCGCAGCAGTCAGCCGCATGAGGTCAGCAACCAACCGAAGCCTGAAGTCGTCGTGCCGCCGGCAGAGAAGAGTCCGGAAAAAGCGAACGCCAACGATGACGTGAAAGTGGCTGAGAAAGCGCCGCAGAATGTAATTGAAACACCGGTTCATCGGATGAGTAAGCCGCGCGTAAGAAAGTCGACGACGTCGGGTGATGCGCAGTTGCTCGCCGCGAATAAGACGACGATCGAAACGTGGCAATCACCGACGGCCACGCTGTTAACTTCGCCCACAGACGGATTGTTCAAGTCGGTGCCGCAGCTTAATGAGAATGCGAACGAAATGAAATCGTTTTTGCCCGGGAGCAAAAACGATAAGGAGAAATAACATGAGTAAGAGACTATTCGTGATTGCCCTGTTTCTGATCACGATCGTTTTGGGAAGCAGCTTGATCGCGTCTGCGCAACAGCCACAGCCACCGCAACAACCGGTCATGGAGGGTGAACGGCAACAGGGGCCACCCAGGGCGCCGCGGCTGGACGATCCGCTGGCGGACGATCTGTTTCCGCCTGACATGATCATGCAGCATCAACGCGAGCTGGCATTGACTGACGTACAGAAGACCTTCATGCGCGGCGAGATTCAGAAGACAACGACGCGCTTTAATGAACTTCAGTGGCAGCTGCAGGACGCAATGGAAGCGCTGCACGAAACCATGAAGGGCAGTCAGGTCAACGAGCAGTTGGCGCTTCAGCAACTAAATAAAGTGCTGGATGCTGAGCGTGAGATTAAAGCGCTGCACATGGGCATGGCGATTCGCATCAAGAACCAGTTGACATCTGATCAGCAGATGAAGTTGCAGACGATGCGAAACACCTTCCAGCCTGACGGGCGCCGCGATCGTCGGCCCGGCGGTCCCGGTCCGGATGGACCCGGCAGACCGCGACCCGGCGGCCCAGATGGCGGAATGCGTCCGGGCCCTCCAGGACCGGGCGGTCCCGGCGGTGCCGGCCCGAGGCCGGGCGGCGGACGACCCGGCGGACCAGGTCTCTAGTTTTGAGTTGCTAATGTCTGAGTGATTCGTCTGCCGCGTGAGGCACGGCAGCCGGAAAGGTCAGACGGCAAACGAAGGCAGGCGCGAAGCTCATGTGGTTTTCGCCTGTCTTCTCCATATTAGATAGGCCGGCACACCCGTGAGGACGATTAAGTAACCGACCCCCGAAGTGCGGGGCGCGAGGTAGCCCAGGTCGATCACGAAAAATAAGGCAAGCCCAATGTAGAGCATCGGCACAAACGGATAGCCGAATGTGCGATAAGGACGATCAAGATGTGCGGCTTTCTTTCTCATGACGATAACGGCCGCGACCATCAATCCATAGAAAACCAGATCCGCCGACGTCAGATATTCAATCAACTGCGAGTAGACATTGCCGTAGGTGACCTTTCCGGTTTTGTCCGTCACGATGACCCGCGGCAAGGTTAACAACGATGCCCAGATGCCCTGAGTGATGAGCGCCACTGCCGGGACATGCTTCGCATTCAGTGTGCCCACTCGTTTGAAAAAAAGGTTGTCGCAGGCCATTGCGTAGTAGACACGGGCGCCGGCGAGGATCAATCCATTGTTACAGCCAAAGGTCGAAATCATGATGGCGATGGCCATGATGATTCTGCCGGTGTCACCAAAGATAGCCTGCATGGCGGCGGTGCCTACACGATTCGCCGGGACGTTTTGGATCGTTTGCAACGGCAGGACAACTACGTACGCCAGGTTCGCGAGCAGATAGAGCGTCACCACCACGGCACAGCCAATCAACAGCGCGCGGGGCAGATTGCGACCGGGGTCTTTTATCTCAGCGCCCGTGAAGGTGACGTTGTTCCACGCCGACTGCGCGAAAAGCGGACCGACCATCGCCCGGCCCAGTAACATGACCAGTGCCAGTGAAACGAGCGTCTTGCCTTCAGCCTGAAAGCCTAATTGCGCCGGGTCCGGCTTCCAGCCGTTGAGAGCCGGGTTCCACCAGGAGGACGTCCAGGCCGCGGCGCCATCGCGCAGGCCGACCTTCCAGCCAATCGTCAGTCCCACCACGACCAGACCGAGCAAGGCCGCCGTCTTGGTGAAGGTGAATGTGTTCTGAATGAACTTGCCGGTCTTCAAGCCGTTCATGTTGGTGGCAGTCAGCAACATGATTAACGCGATCGCCACGACTTGATTGGTTGATAAGCTGACGGCGTAGGAGCCCACGATGGCATGCGGCGCGATTAGATAATTCTCAGAAGCGATGGCCGGCACCAGGACGCCAAGAAAATTTGCGAAGGCCACGGCCACCGCCGCGATGGTCCCCGTCTGCACCACCAGGAATAACGCCCAGCCAAACAGAAAACCGAATGATGGACCATAGGCTTCGCGCAGGAAAACGTATTGGCCGCCGGCGCGCGGCATCATGGCTGCGAGTTCTGCGCACGAGAGTGCTCCGGTAATCGTCAACACTCCGGCGACTGCCCAGGCCACCAGTAACCAGCCGGGAGAACCGACCAGCTTCGATGAGTCGGCAGAGACCAGAAAGATTCCCGACCCAATCATCGATCCAATCACGATCATTGTGGCATCCAAAACACTTAGGCCACGCACTAAGTGTTCGCTATGAGCTGACCTGTTAGCTGGGGTTGGGGCGTCGGCTGGCATCGGGGCCTCCTTTGAGTGGCGCGGACAATATTTCAAAGGATCGGAAACGTCAATAGATTTTCGTTTATGCAACTTCCAATGTTCGTGGGCGTGAAGATGTCAGAGTGCTCGAAGGGATGGATTGAGTCCCATGCGAACCACCTATCCGGTGGCTACTGCTCCCGGTTCTGATACGAAAATCGCGTGTTATACTTTTTGACGAGAAATGGCTGAGTTTACTGTTCGGTTAGGAACTCCCGCAGGGGAAATCGTCACGCGTACGGTTGAGGCGATGGCGGCGAACGAAGCGCGCGCGCGCCTGGAGCGTGAAGGCTTCAAGGTTTTCAATGTCACCGCTCCCAGGACTGAAGGCGCGTCACTGTTGACCAGGGGCGGCGGTGCGGGCGCACGCGCACGCATCAAAGCAAACGACTTTCTGCTTTTCAATCAGCAGTTGTCGGCGCTGCTGCGCGCCGGCATTCCGATTCTGCAGGCGATTACGATGCTGCGAAAGCGCGCAACCGTCCCCAAGATTCGCGCAGTGCTGGAAGAAGTTGAGGAACAGATTCGCGGAGGCGCAGCACTCTCACAGGCATTTGCTTCGCAAGGCGCGACCTTCCCACGCATTTACACGGCATCGATTTTGGCGGGTGAGCGATCGGGCGCGCTTGATGATGTGCTCTCGCGATATGTGGATTACATGCGGCGCTCGGTTGGGTTGCGCCGAAAAATTCGCGGTGCGCTCGCGTATCCTGCATTTCTGCTCTTCGCCTGTTTGGGCATGGTGGTTTTCTTAACCACGTATGTTGTTCCGCGCATGTCTGATCTCTTCATCGGCTTTGGAAATAATTTGCCGACAGTGACTGTAATCGTATTAACGCTCTCCGGCTGGTTGATGCGTAACGCGATTTGGCTGGTGCCCACGCTGGCCATCTCTGCGATTGCATTTTTTGTCTGGTCGCGGACGCTGCCGGGCCGCTTAACGCTGGATCGCTTGGCGCTGAAGCTGCCGATGATCGGAAAACTCCTGGTGCAGATGAGCACGGCTCAATCGGCGCGATCGATGGCGACCTTGTTGGCCGGCGGTATTACGGTGGTGGAGTCCTGGGAAATTGCGGCCGAGTCGATCACCAATCTTGAATTGCGGCAACGCAGCTCGGCCATCGTGCCCCTGGTGCGCGAAGGCCGCTCGTTTACCGAGAGTCTGGAGACCGCGAATTGGCTTCCGGACCTTGCGATCGACATGATTGGCATCGGCGAACGCTCCGGCAGTTTGCGAGAGATGCTGGATGAGGTGGCGACGTTCTACGATGCTGAATCAGAAGTGAAATTGGAGCAGTTGACGACGACTCTTGAGCCTGCGATTCTGGTGGTGATGGGTGGCGTAGTGGTTACGATTTTGCTGGCGATTTACATGCCGATCATCCAATCGATTTCCGCCGGCCCGATGGCCCACTGATCAAGCAGCGCAAGTGGTAACTTGCGAACTACATAAATGAGAGACCGCAAGTTAACAACTTGCGCTACATGATGAAGCAAGTTTCTGACGAACAAGTTGACCCGAACGTAGCGGATGCGATTCGAACTGGGATGACGCAGCCCGACGATGATCTCCCGGCTGCGAGCGAACCGCCGGAGATGCGCGCGGCCAGAGACCTGGCGCGCCGATATCGCCTACCCTTCGTCAATCTGCTGCCCCAGGATGGCGAGTCTCCCATCGATTATTCATTGCTGGCAGAAGTCCCGGTCGATCTGATGGTGCGGCATCAGTTTGTTCCTCTGCGCCGCGAGAATGGAAAGCTTTACGTGGCGATGGCCGACCCAACCGACCTCGAGCGGTTGGATGATTTGGCGGGTGCACTGCGATCGCGAATCGTGCCGGCGGTGGCCACAGCCGGAGCGATTGACGTCGTGTTACGCAAAGGCGATGCGACTCAGCGCGTGTTGCAGGAAGCGGCGTCCGGATTTCGCATTTCGCTGGTGCGTGAGACTGAGCAGGGCGAAGAAGTGCTCGATCTTGATCGACTGGCGACCGACAGCGATATGTCGCCGATCATCAAACTCGTCGACACCATCGTTTACAACGCCATGGAGTCGCGGGCGTCCGACATTCACATCGAAACTCGTGACACCGAGGTCCAGGTTAAGTACCGCATCGACGGCGCGCTTTATCAAAAAGTCGATCCCATCGATCTGGCTTATCACCAGACTTTGATTTCCCGCATTAAGGTAATGTCCGAGCTCGACATTGCCGAGCGGCGCGTACCGCAGGACGGCCGTTTCCGCGTGCGATACAAGGGCCGCACGGTGGACTTTCGTGTCTCGATCATGCCGACCGTGCACGGCGAGGACGCTGTCATTCGTATCCTCGACAAAGAACAGATTAACGAAGAATTTAAGAACCTTGATCTGAACGTAGTCGGATTCGATCCGGACGATCTGCGTAAGTTTCGCCGTTATATCGCCGAGCCTTACGGCATGGTGCTGGTGACCGGGCCCACCGGATCAGGTAAGACGACGACGCTTTATGCGGCGCTCAACGAGATTCGCAACGAAGAAGACAAGATCATCACGATCGAAGACCCGGTTGAATACCAACTGCACGGCATTACCCAGATTCCCGTGAATGAGAAGAAGGGGCTCACCTTTGCGCGCGGACTGAGATCGATTCTGCGTCATGACCCGGACAAGATCATGGTCGGTGAAATTCGTGACAACGAGACGGCGCAGATTGCTATCCAGTCGGCGCTGACCGGGCACCTCGTATTCACCACCGTACACGCGAACAACGTTATCGACGTCATCGGCCGCTTCCTGAACATGGGCGTCGAGCCTTACAACTTCGTTTCGTCTTTGAACTGTGTCTTGGCGCAGCGCCTGGTGCGCGTGCTGTGCACTTTCTGCCGGCGGGCTTATCACCCGACCGATACTGACCTGGCGGAATCAGGCCTGCATCCCGAAGAGCACGCCGGGAGGACCTTTTATTCAAATGTCGGCTGCGATGCCTGCAATCACACCGGCTATCGCGGGCGCACGGCGATTCACGAATTGCTCGATTTGAGCGACAATATCCGCGAAATGATCGTCGAGCGCCGTCCCGGCTCGGAAGTGCGGCGCGCAGCTGAGGCCGAGGGGCTGACCAGTCTGCGCGAATCGGCGCTCAAGAAAGTTTTTTCCGGAATTTCGACCTTGCATGAAATTAACAGGGTAACTTTTGTCGAAGAAGTGAATCTAAACGACCGGCCTTAGCAATTTTGCCTTCATAATTGCGCCTCGACAAAGGGGAACCTGAAACCAGTCTCAGTCTCCTGTCCCCTTAAAATCGGCCTTATTTGTGCTAAACTGCGGGAGTTTTTATCGGTATTGCGGAACTCGTTCAGCCCCGTCGCGTGTAAACAGAAGCCTTTGTCGGAAGGCAATCCACCACTTAAGTATTCAAGAGGTTCAGTCATGAAACAAAGAAACCGTTGGCAATCCATCCTGGCGCTGGCAATTGTCGCTGCGATGTTAGCGCTCCCCATGTCCGCGTTCGCGCGCAAGGGAAAGGACCATTACCACAAAGGATTGGATTTTGAGCGCGCCCAGCAATGGGAAAAAGCGGCGCAGGAATTCATACTGGCGCTGGCGGAGGATCCAGGCAACGTGGATTTTCAGCTTCACTATCGCCGGTCTGTCTTTAATGCCTCGCAGATGTTCATGCAGCAGGGCCGCTCGCTGGCGGAACAACGCGATTATGTAGGAGCCTACAACGCCTTTCGACAAGCTTTCGGGTACGATCCCGTGAATCAACTTGCCGTGTCTGAGATGGAGCGCATGCTGCGCCTTGAACAGGTGAAGCAAGGCATGGCGGCGACGACCTCGACCAACGATAACAATGCTGGCGGCGACGGTGGAGGACTTGGTGGTGGCACGCCGGCGCAACCCTCTACGCGCCCTCAGGACCAGGAGTTGATGCCTAAGCCGGAGGTCCAACGGAACATCCTGTATAACGGCGTCGACCTTAAGAAGGTTATTCAATCGCTCGCGTCCGATTTGAGTCTTAATGTGATGTTCGATCGGCAGACTTTTGCGCAACCGCGGCCGGTCGATCTCAATTTGCAACAGGTAACTACGGCCAAGGCTCTCGATTTTCTTTTTCTTCAGGAAGGCCTCTTTTTTCAGAAGCTGGATCGGCGCACGATTCTGGTAGCCGACCAGGCACGCCGTCCGCAGTATCAACAACTGGTCGTGCGCACTTTCTTTATCGCGAATTCCGATCCCGAAAAAATTAAGGGGCTGATCGCACAGGCGCTGCCGGCTTCAGTTGGCCGTCCGCAACCGATCGTCGTTCCTGACAAGGACACGAACAGCCTGACTGTGCGTGACACGGCCGAGAACGTGAAGCTGATCGGCGAATTGCTCGACAGTCTCGATAAGGACCGGGCGGAAGTCGTGATGGACGTGGACATCTACGAAGTCAATCGCACCGATCTTCTGCAAATAGGAAATCAAGTGGGCTCAGGCAATTTCAGTTTAGGTGGTTATCCCGGTCTGTCGATTTTGTCCTCGCGGGCGACCACGAATCCTAACCAGAGTCCGGGCGTAGACGTCCGAAGTATTGTGGGCGCGGTCCCGACGGCCGGGGCTCTGGCGTTGGTGATTCCGCCATCGGTCTTGACGATGTTCCAGAGTCGGAACAACTCGAAGCTCTTAGCCTCGACGCAAATTCATGCGTTCAATAACGAAGAGTCAACGGCCCGCATCGGTCAACGCGTACCGGTGCAGACCGCACAGGCTTATCCGTTCGGTGTGCAGACGGGAACGAACACGCAAAATCCAAACGCTTTTCCGACCGGTGGCTTTCCGGTGATTAATTACGAACCGACGGGCTTGACCCTAAAATTTACGCCGATTGTTTTTCCGAATCTCGATGTTCAGGTGAAAATGAACATTGAATCCAAAGACATACTGGGAGTAAACACCAACGCCAACCTGACGCCCACATTCGTCGAACGTACGATTACGGGTACCGCTCGGGTCCAGAATAACCGCACGATGATGTTAGCGAGCGTCGCCACCGACGTGCAGTCGAATGGGCGATCTGGCTTGCCGGTGCTGAGCGGACTGCCTATTCTCGGACGATTATTTAGCTCGCCCACCAACGACAACCGCCGCGTGGACATTGTGATTTCAGTCACGCCGCGCGTTTTGCGCGCTCCGGCAGTCACACCGCGCGATGAGCAGTTGCGGCCGAGCGGCACGTTGCAGGCGCCCACGACTGGTTCGCTGGAAGCCATGCTGCGCGAGACAGCACGCGAAGAGCAGATCGCGGCCGCGCGACGCTTGCCAAGGGATCCGGTAATCCAGTTGCCCGATGCCGAGCTTCAATACGCACCGGCGGCGCAGGTTCAGGCGGCAAACCAATCCAAAATAGTCGAATCGCAGATGGTCCCGGCGAGCACGGCGGCTAACGCGCCCGTACAGGTGAACCCGGTCGCGGCGGTGCCGAGCCAGTCAACTCCGTCGCCAGCCGCAGATACGACTCAGGTAGCCTTACAGAATGACGGTGCGATGCCGCAACCTAAGTCAGCGGTGATAACGGCACCTCAAACTCTGCCGGCGGCACAAGGTCCCGACGTGGCGAGCGCCTTGAAGAATCTTGTTTCGTCTCCGACAAATGTTTCGACCACGAGCTTCAACGCAAAGCAAGATGCGACGGTGGCTCCGGTCATCGACGTGGCCCCCAAGGCTGCGCCGGTCACCAACAGTTTGTCGCTGACAGGTAGCGTGATCGAAGTCGGCCTGACACCGGATAAGGCCGAGTTGAAGACGGGCGAAAAGCAACAGTTGCAATTGCGGGTCAAGTCTGACGCTCCGCTCGGAATGGCGGTGATGACGCTGAGGTTCGATCCCAAGGTGCTGAAAGTCAGCTCGATCTCAATGGGTGATCTGTTTGCGAATGCCAAGACCGCGCCGACGCTCACGCAGTCAGTGGATGAACATGGTCTGATCCTGATCTCGATTGCGCCGGCCGCAGGTTCGTCGATAACTGCGGACGGGTCGCTCATCAATATCAATGTGGAAGCGTTATCGGCTGGGGACAGCGTGCTGACATTCGACCTCTCGAACGTCCATGTGGTCGCAAGCGATGGCCGGCCGTTACTCCTGGACATCCAGCCGATTAAGCTGACGGTGAAGTAATGCGACAGAAACGACTCGGAGATAGGGTGACACAGAGACGCGGCGACTTTTTATTCTCCACGTCGCCGCGTCGCCGCGTCCCTGCGTCCGGTTTCTCTCTGATCGAACTCGTAATCACCGTGGCGGTGCTCGCCATCCTGACGCTGGGGGTGGTGCCGCTGGTGCAGGTTTCCGTCAAGCGACAGAAGGAGCAGCAACTGCGCGAGGCCCTGCGGGAAATGCGCGAAGCAATTGATCAGTTCCATCGCGAAGCGCTGGCCGGCGCCCAGTTGCAGGTAAATCAGCAGCAAGGACTAACGACGGGCCAGCAAGAGCAGGCGCCCAGAAACCCACCAAACACACAGAACCCGCAAGGTGCCGGGAATATTTTCTCGGACCCGCGGGTACGGGTCGCGATTACCGATCAGACGATTTTTACTGCCGACAATCCCGATCGATTCCCACCGGATTTGGACACCCTGGTTAAAGGTGTGGATGTGCTTCCGGTCACGGCCGCAGGCATGGGCCGGCGCGGGAATCTTAATTACTCGGCGACCGAAGCCGCGGCTGGCGATTCACAGCAGCCCAAGACCAAAATCTACTTGCGGCGAATTCCGGTAGACCCGATGACCGGCAAGGCCGACTGGGAGTTTCGGTCGTGTTATGACGCTGTCGACGCCAGTTCATGGGGCGGCGAGAATATCTTTGATGTTCATTCGAAATCGACCGGCGTCGCCTTGAATGGAGAGAAATATCGTGATTGGTAAGAGCGGTAAGCAGAAAGCAGTAAGCAGTAAGCAGGGCCTTTTGCGCGGACGTTTGATTGCGTCCACGGTGTCGCCACGGCGCCGGCGAAAACTGCTCGCTGCACACCGCTCACTGCTCACTGAGTACGGTTTTACGCTGCTCGAACTGATGATCGTCATCTCGATCATCATCATTCTTGCCTCGGTCGCGTTACCGCAGTATCAGAAGACAATCATGCATGCGCGCGAGACGGTGCTGAAGGATGATCTCTTCAGCATGCGCAAGCTGATCGATCAATACTCTGCTGATAAGGGTAAGCTGCCGCAATCACTCGACGATCTGGTCACCGCTGGATACATGCGCGAGGTGCCAAAGGATCCGATCACCGACAATAAAGACTGGAACATCGTCACCGGCGACGATCCGTATTCGACTGAAGGCGGCACCGGCGTCATCGACGTGCACAGCTCTTCCAGCGAAGTTTCGACCGAAGGTAGTCCGTACGCCGAGTGGTGAAACAGTGGCCAGTGGTTAGTGGCCAGAAGGACCGACTAACCACAAATCGCTGACTCTGAATCATGCCGTTTCATAAACTGGTGAAACCCCGTCTGCCGTCGGCGGCTATCGGGATCGAGAGCAACATTGCGTCGGTAGTTCAGCTGGACCGCGGGCGTGGTGGATTTACCATCCGGCGGGCCGCGTCGCTCAATCTTCCTCCCGAATTAATCAAAGCCAGTTTCGTCGAACCAAATATCAGTGATCAGGCTGAACTGGGCCGCGCCTTGACCGATTTGGCGACCAGTGCCGGACTGTTGCGACAGCGAAAATTCTCGGCGTCTCTGCCGGAAGCGACGACGCGCGCGGCGATCGTAACCATCGAAGGTGCGACAGGTTCGCGCCGGGAAAGCGAAGAGATGTTCGAATGGAAACTCGAGCGCAATTTTGGCGCGCCGGCCTCCGAGTTGCGCATCTCGCGCGAACCGATGGCTCCGGATGCGCAAAAGCATACTCGTTATCTCGTCAATGCGATCCGGCGCGACGTGCTGGCCGAGTATGAAACGTTGTTCCGTTCGTTGCGCTGGCATGTGGGCTTGATTCTGCCGCGGCACGCCGGTGAGGAGCAGTGGCTGCGAAATGGTCGCGGCGGCGGCGACGGCCTGTTGCTTACCGCGCATGACGAAGGATTCACCGCCGTGATCATGCGAGGCGAAAAACCCTTGGTCGTCCGTTCGGTCTTTTGCGACCCCGACGAACGCGAGGATGAACTTCACCGAATTCTCTTGTTCTATCGAGATCGTCTGGCGACGCCCACCCAGGAGACTTTGCTCGATCGTTTGCTGGTGCTGGGAGAACGCGTTGACAAGGGGAGGGTCGCCGCAATCGTAAAAGAAACATTTGGTGGTGAACTTCGCTTGCTGAGCGCCGCCGACGTGGGATTAGTGGTACCGAGCGCCAATCTGGACTTTGACAGCATTGCGGCGCCGGCGGGGCTGGCGCGATTGGCGTGGTAAGGTAGTCCGGCCGCTCGGGATTGTGGCTTGAAACTTTCAATGTCAGCCCAACGTAGAACCGAGACAACTTCCTTATGAACATCGCTGCTTCCTTGACGAAAAACGCGCAACTGGCTGACGTGGAATTAGTGCAAACCGCCGTCGCCGGGCGCGAAGCCTCGTTTGAGGAGCTGGTGCGGCGATATCAGCGGCCCATTGCCGCTTACGTCTATCGCATGGTCGGCGATTACGACGCGGCGCTTGATTTAACCCAGGAAGTTTTCATCAAAGTTTACAATTCCCTCAGCCGTTACCGGGCCGAATTCAAATTCTCCACCTGGATTTACAAGATCGCTCACAACGCGGCCATCGATCATCTGCGCAGGCATGCAGTGCGCGAACAGGCGATTACCACCAGCGTCGACGGCGAACGGCGTGAAGTTGTGATTGAAAGCCGCCGGCTCACGCCTGAACAGGAGAGTGAGCGAAAAGAGCGGCGTTCCGAAATCGAATCGGTCGTCCAACTGCTGCCGGCGTCCTATCGTGAACTAATCGTGCTGCGGCATTCGCACGATTTGAGTTACGACGAAATGGCGGAAGTGACTGGCTTGCCGTTAGGCACGGTGAAGAACCGGCTGTTCCGGGCCCGCGAGGCAATGCGCGACCTGCTGGTACAGAGAGGCATTAACAGCGCGTGATCGAACGAATGGACCACACCGACAACGGTTGTCCGTTGGAAGACGTAGCTGCCTATCTCGACGGCGAGTTGACGGCTGCCGGCCTCGCCCGATTCGAGCAACACGTCCATGAGTGCGCGCCTTGCGCGAATGAGTTGCGAGCCCAGCGCCAGTTGCTCTGCACGCTGGACGTGGCCTTTAACGATTCGCGTACTTTCGACCTTCCCCAAAATTTCGCACGGGTGGTGACTGCGAGCGCCGAAAACGATCTCAGCATGATTCGGAACGGGCGTGAGCGTAAGCGCGCGCTGCAATTGTGCGGCCTGCTTGGTTTAATTTCGTTTGGATTACTGGGAGCCGCGACCCGGACCGTTGTGATCGATCCTCTTCGCTCAATTTTTCGTACCACGCGTGTCCTTTTCGATTTGCTCTTTCAAGCGCTGTCAGATGCGGCCGCAACGGCTTCGGTCTTGATTCGCATGATTGGCCGGGCGCAACCTGCATCGCGCCTCCTGCTGACGCTAATATTTATCGGGTCTCTTTTCTGCCTGTCTCTGCTGATCGTTAAATATCGCCGCGCGCAAATCATTGAATAGGAGCCGTCCCATTCAATGACTGCTGCTTACGTCCTACCGCACATTTCAAGTCAGATCCTTCTCGGAACCGCGAGTCGTTTGAAACAAGTGGCCGGGTTGCTCGGCCTGCTGCTGCTTTTGATGGCCGCTGCCGTCGCGCAACCAAACGCAAATCAGCATCCCGGCGATCCCCAGGCGCGGGTAATCGATGGCGTTGTCAATACCACAGTGTTCGGCATGGGCCAGTCCATTCGTATCACTGGTACGGTCAAGGAAGGTGCGATGTCCTTCGGCGGCGATGTGATTGTCGAAGGCGTCGTCGAAGGCGATGTGGCGGCGATTGGCGGCTCGGTCCTGCAACGGCCGGGCGCGCGAATCGGCGGTGATGTAATTGTGCTGGGCGGCATCTATCACCATGACAAGGAAGCGCCGGATCGAGATCCAAAAAGCGTCACGATCATGTATGCCGGGTATGAAGACCAGCTTCGCCACGTCATGCGCGATCCGTTCAGCGTGCTTTATCCACAGCTTTCGGTTGTTTTCCTGGGCACGCGTCTGTTGGCGATTCTGGTATGGTTTATAGTCTCGTTGGCGGTTACCGCGGTGATGCCTAACACCATCAGTCGGGCAGTTACTCGTTTGCAGCTATCTAGTTTGCGCGTGGCGCTTGTCGGTTTTGTCGGATCCGTGGCGCTAACTCTCGGAGTATTAGGCAGTCTCTGGCTACTTCCCTCAATCATCAGTGCGGCCGTCGTTTTGTTGGCTTTGCTGTTGGCAACTGTCGCCACGGTATTCGGCCGAGTGGTGATTGTCGCGACCACCGGCAGATGGTTGCAGCGCAAAATCGTGCCGCAAGTGAAATCCGAGGCGGTCATGCTCTTGCTGGGTGTTACCTTCTGGATTGTAATGTCCTCGATTCCGTATATTTGGCCTTTCGTTCAAGCGGGTCTGCTGGTCGCCAGCCTGGGTCTGGCTTTGACGGCGCGTTATCGGGTTGGCTGGATAACTACCGAACGCACCAAAGCCTAACGCGACCGTTGTATGTCGCTAGCATTAAGAAAAGTGGAGATGTCGGAACCGACAGATGATGTTCTGGTCGCCGCCGCTGCTTCGGGTGACGAAGGCGCGTTTGAGCATTTGTTCGAGCGCCATCGCCGCCAGGTGGCGCGGGTGGCTAGCCGCTTCTTCGTGCAACGGGAACAAATCGAAGAGATCATTCAGGACAGTTTTACCAAGGCATATTTCGCGCTGGGCAGCTACCACGGGACTCATGCGGCCTCGTTCAAGGCCTGGCTGGCGCAAATCGCGGTCAATTGTTGTTACGATCATTTGCGACGCCAGCGCCGGCGACCGGAACAGGGCTTTGGCGATATCGAAGAAAGTGAGGCGCAGGAGTTTGCGGCCCAGGTCCGCTCACCTCCGCGCGATGTGGAAACAGAGCTGGTGTCGCGGGACCTGGCGGTTAAGCTGCTGTCACGGCTGAGCGCCGACGATCGTCTGGTGTTGACGTTGCTGGATGTGGAAGGCTTCTCGGTAGCCGAAATTGCCGAAGTGACCAAATGGTCGATATCTAAAGTGAAGGTGCGTGCGCATCGCGCTCGGGCGAATCTCCGGCGCGTGCTGCAACGTTATTTATGAGCAAAAGTGGGTGGAAGTTTGACCGAGAATTGTTGTAACTTTCCCCGGTTTTTAATCGTCTTTTGGTGATGAGCGCGGTAAACTGAGGCCGCCGGAGATGTTGCAATGTTCAACTCGAACAGCCCCAAAAATGAAGAACTCGACCGGTTGGGAAAACTGGTTCTGAAGGCGGCTACGGCCAGCGAGGCTGACACTGAGGCGGCCGCGTCTTCGCCGTTTTTGTTTATGCGGGTGCGCGCCGCGATAAATCAGGGCAGCCGCGAGAGCGAAGAATCGCGTGGGTTTCTATCCTTAATTCAGGTCGCCTGGCGCGCGGTACCCGCGATGGCCGTGATCGCCATCATGGCAGCGGCGCTTACGGTTTGGACGACTCAGACTTCAGTGGCGCCGGTGGCTCAGAGCGATGATGAATATCTGATTAGCCCTTTGGAGCCGGGTGTTGAGAAAACGGTGCTCGCGAGTCGCAATGGTTTATCGCGTGAGGAAATATTCAATATCGTCGTAGATCGTAATTACGAGGCAAATTCGAAATGAATTCCCAGGGTCGCACAACTTTGAAGGTCTGGCTCGTGCTGGTGGTGGTTTTTGTTTTGGGAGCAATCACTGGTGGTGCTTTTGTGGGTGGCGCAATTACCGGTTTTAATTTTCGACCAATGTCGCGTCCGGCACGAAACGAACGCGATCGCGAGGAGAAAATGCGTCGTGATTTGAGCTTGACCGATGAGCAGATGAAGTCGGTGAGCACGATTCTGGACGAGACCAAGAATGAATACAAAGCGCTACGTCAGGAACTGAAGCCTCGTTTTGATGAGCCGCGGCTGAAAGCCCGCGGTAAGATTCGCGCCTTGTTGACCACCGCGCAACAGCAAAAGTTTGACGCGATGATCGCTGAAAGGGACGCGCAACGTGAGGGCGAACAGAAAAAGCAGCGTTAATAATCCTAATAATCTGAACGTCTATCCATTCTAAGGACAGTCATCTGTCGCAATAATCTAAAGTTTTTGCAACCAAGTCGTTTTGCCGGGCGTAAATACTGATTACTTTAAACTCACTAAGGGATAAGACCGTGCGCACAACATCGATATTAATTTCAAGTTTACTGCTGGTTTGTTTGGCGAGCGTGGCTTTAGCGCAAACGCCAGATCCGGCCATCAAGACAACTCAAGTTTTCGGCAAGGTGACCGAGATTAATGCCTCGGCCGGACAAATCACCATCAAGACCGCCGCGGGCTCGGTGGTGATGGCCAGCGTCAACGAGAAAACGACTTATCAGCGGATGCCTCCGGGCGAAACCGATCGCGCCAAGGCCGAGCAGACCTCGCTCACAGAGATTGCGGTGGGCGACGGCCTGGTGGCGCGCGGCTTTGTGGCCGCGGATCAAAAGTCGGTTCCGGCGCAGCAAATCATCGTCGTTAGCCAGTCGGAAATCGCCAAAAAGAGTGCGGCTGAAAGAATGGCCTGGGCTCGGGGCGCGAAGGGCATCGTCAAGTCAGTAAATCCGTCCACCAAAGAGGTGACCGTCGGCAGTACTTCGCTCATGGGCGCACCGCAAACAATTACCGTTGCGGTCGAGAAAGCAAAGATTAGACAGTATCCGCCGGACTCCATTCCCAAATACGAGAATGCGAAGGCAGCCCAGTTCGAGCAAATCAAAGTGGGTGATCAGTTCAATGCCAAGGGCGAGAAATCAGCAGATGGCTTGCATGTGACCGCCCAGGAAGTTCTGTTTGGGACCTTCAAAGTATACGGCGGAACGGTGACGGCGATTGACGTCGCTACGAACACGGTCAAAATCAACGACCTGACGACCAAGAAACCGCTGACGGTTGTTTTCAAACCTGAATCGATTATTCGCCGCCTGCCTCAGGGAGCAGCGATGATGCTGGGTGGTGGTCCCGGCGGCCCAGGTGGTCCGGGAGCCGGCGGACCTGGCGGTGGCCAGGCGCGTCCCCAGGAAGGTGCGGGCCAGACGACCCAGGTACAGCGGCCGCAAGGCGCAGCTCCCGGTGGTCAGGGACCTGGAGGTCCAGGTGGCCCTGGCGGACCGGGTCGCATGGGCGGAGGCGGAACAATGGCCGACATGCTCGAACGATGGCCGACCATCAGTGTCAGTGAATTGAAAGTTGGTGACACGGTCTTAATGTCAAGCCTGCAAGGTTCTGATCCGACGCAATTGACCGCAATTCAGCTGGTCACCGGAGCTGAAACCCTAATCGCTATGGTCGCCGCACGTCAGCAGCAAGGCGGAAGCCGTCAAGGCGGTGGCGTTGATCTTAATGGCAGCTTCGGCGGTATGTTTGGTGGTCTCGGCGGGCCGTGATTAATTTCCTCTGATTTCAGCAGTTTTGGATTTCAGAGCAACCGCGGATAGGCGAAAGGATCTTCCCCCAGGTCGTCCGCGGTTGTTTTCTAAATGGATGATTGATGATGAATATTCGAAAGTTTATTTCCCCTATTTTGTGCGTCGCGTTTGTCGTCGCATTTTCCATAAATGCTTTCGCGCAAAGTCGCGTTACGTTGCGCGGCTCAATCAGTGACGAGCTCGGAGCCACAATCGTCGGTGCGACCGTGACATTGATGGACGCCAACGGTGTAGCCAAAACGGCGACGACTAACAACGACGGCATCTACACCTTTACGAACCTGGCGCCCGGCAAATATCAGATCTTTGCGGCCGCTACCGGATTTGCCGCATCGGAACCGGCGGATGTTGACGTGGCCGCGAACCGCCGCGAACCTCTGAACATTGCGCTGAAAATTGCCGCGATTGAGACGACGGTGAAGGTGAACGCTGAGAATCCTGTCAGCACCGATCCCAATAGCAATGCGAATCAGCAGGTTATTACCGGCAAGGATCTCGATGCGCTGCCGGATGATCCGGATGACTTGGCGGCGGCGTTGCAAGCGCTAGCCGGACCTTCGATTGGTCCGAACGGTGGACAGATTTTCATCGATGGATTTTCGGGAGCGAACCTGCCCTCGAAAGAATCCATCCGCGAAATCCGTATCAACCAGAACCCTTTTTCGCCTGAGAACGATCAGCCTTCGGCCCGGATCGACATCCTTACCCGTCCCGGCACCGACAAATTCCGCGGTAGCGTGGGATTCAATTTCACTGACGAAAGTCTGAACTCGCGCAACCCGTTTGCGGTGCGCTCCAGTAAGCGTGCGCCCTATCAGCAAAGACAGTTCAACGGCAGTGTCAGCGGACCGATCATCAAAAAGAAGGCTTCATTCTTCGTCGATGTAAATCACAACGAGACGGACAACAACGCTTTGATTAACGCGACTGTCCTTGATGCTAATTTCAATCCAGTGTTCGTGGGACAGGCGGTGGTACAGCCGGGTCGCAATACGAACATTGGCCCTCGTTTTGATTTCGCGATCAATGATCGCAACACCCTGATTGCGCGTTACAACTTTTTCCACTTTACGAACATCGCCGGACTGGGTGGCTTTAGTTTGATCTCGCGTAGTTATCCCACTGCGTCAACCAGTCACAACATTCAGTTGACTGAGACGGCTGTAATTAACTCGACCACTATCAACGAAATTCGTTTTCAGTATTCGCATAATGCGAGTCAACAAAACGGCAATAACACAATTCCCGCGTTGAATGTCAGCAGTTCGTTCATCGGTGGCGGCTCACAGGTTGGCCAGGCGCGCAGCACCAACCAGCGCTGGGAATTGAATGAGTTCATGCAGAAACAGCACGGCATGCACACCTTCAAGTTTGGCGGCCGCATCCGTGGTGTGAAAATTGACGATAACAGCGGAAACAACTTCGGCGGCAACTGGGTGTTCACTGGCGGCTTCGGACCGCAGATTGACGCCGCCTTCAACCCGGTTGCCGGGACGAATGTCGTGCTCAGCAGTCTGGAGCGTTATCGGCGCACCGTGTTCTATCAACAGAACGGCATCTCAGCTGCTCAGCAGGCATATTGCGGTGCGGGCGTTGCCGCCGCTGATTGCATTCGTTTGTTAGGTGGCGGTGCAGCGCAGTTCAGCATCAACCAGGGCAATCCGATAATCGGGGTTACGCAAACCGACGTCGGACTATACTTTCAGGATGACTGGCGCGTCCGGCCGAACTTCACGTTCAGCTACGGCCTTCGTTACGAGAACCAGACGAATGCAGACAGCATTTACAATTTCGCCCCGCGTCTGGCGTTTGCGTGGTCTCCGGGTGGTGGTAATTCGACCAAGCCGCCGAAAACCGTTATCCGCGGCGGCGGTGGTATCTTCTACAATCGCTTTGGCGAAAATTACACTTTGAATGAGCACCGCTTCAACGGCGTCAACCAGCAGCAGTTCGTCGTGCCCGAGCCGTTCACCAACGGCGCGCCGCCGACCCTGGCGCAGATTGCCGCCTCGCGGGCTGTCTACGATCTGCTTAATACGTTCCAGTGCACCACCGGTGGTCCAACCAATTGCGTGGCCGCGAAGCCGAGCGTTGCAGGATTCAATCCGCAGCAGCAGGCAATAACGCGAGTTGCGTCGAATATCCAGGTACCCGCGATGTACCTGATCGGTACGCAGGTCGAGCGGCAACTGCCGAAGAACATCACGGGCGTACTGGGTGTCTATAACATTCACATGTTCCACATGACGCGCAGTCGTGACATCAATGCGCCGATTCCGGGAACCATTACGGCGCTGACGCCGCAGGGCACGCGGCCGAATCCGACGTTGGGCGACATCAATCAGTATGAATCCAGTGCCAAGATGACGCAGACCCAGATGGTGATGGGCTTTAACAGTCGCTTGAACCCGAACCTGTCGTTCTCAGGCAATTACTCGCTGAGTTTCAGCAAGAACGATTCAGATGGTGGATTCCCGGTCAATTCCTACGACATGTCCGGTGAATGGGGACGTTCCCTGGGCGACGTTAGGCATCGCTTCACGCTGTTCGGCACCTACAGCAATCCAAGGTTGTGGAAGCTGACGTTCAATCCGAATATCGTGATTAATTCTGGTGGTGCGTTCAATATCACTACCGGCACCGACACGAATCTGGATCGGCAATACAATGAGCGGCCGACTTTCGCGCAGCTTAATGCCTACTGTACGACGCGCGCCGATCGTTGCACGGCCTTCGATTATTCAAGGACCGACAACACGCTCATCCCGCGCAACTATGGTCATGCGCCCGGCTCGGTTTCAGTGAACGTACGAGTTAGCCGCACCTTCAGTTGGGGTGGTGAGGCTCGCAGCGCTGCTAACCGGCAGCAGGGAAATCAGCAGGGCGGAAATCAAAAAGGTGGCGATACCGCCAACGCGAAGCGAGGTGCGGGTAACAACACCACGATGATCGGCGGTATGGGTGGCGGTGCCGTTCGCGCCGGTGGTCCCGGTGGACCGGGCGGTGGCGGCCCGCAAATGATGATGATGGGCGGTCCCGGCGGCCCAGGTGGCCCCGCCAAGTACAATTTGACGGTGTCAGTGAACTTCCAGAACGTACTTAACCACGTCAACTTTTCCGCGCCGCAGGGTAATCTGACGTCGCCCAGCTTCGGTCAATCGCTTTCGACCGGCGGTGGTTTTGGCGGATTCGGCGGGTTCAGCGGCGGCGGCGACGGCAGCCCCAACCGCAAGATTTACTTGAACATGCGGTTTAGTTTCTAACGAACTTTCCCAACTTCAGGCCGTATATCCTCCTGAACGGAGACAACAACTCGCAACTCAGGTCCGCGCGACTTGAGTTGCGGGTTCTTCGCATCAGTTGTTAACAGTTGCGCTCCTCCGTTCGTCATAACTCAAATATGAAGTTAGAGATTGGAGGTCAGAGGTCAGTCGTCCCGTTTAACTTGAGAGGTCAGAAGTTCGTTGAGCACCCTAACTCATAGTTGAAGTCAGTAACGCGGGATGCCGAAACAAGTACAAGTGGTGGGAACTAGAGTCAATCGGTTTGCTGACCTCTAGTATCTAGGCTCTGATCTCTAACCTCTACTCTCTGACCTCTCATCTCTAGTTCATTTCCACGGAGGAAGCGTCATGAAATTGTATCCCCTAAGTCTCACCGTTCTCTTACTCCTCGGCCTTACGTCGTCAGCAGTTGCGCAAAAGACGGATCTGTCCAAATCCGAGGGCGAGGCCAAGGCTGAAGTCAGCAAGATTCCGGCGTCTCCGGCAATTACCGACAAGAGCACGCCGATGGATTTAGCAAAAGCGGCTTTGGCCGCAATGGGCGGAGATAATTTCAAGAAAATGAAGAGCAGCTACGTCACCGGCAGCGCCAATCTCTATGCGCCAAACCAGGCTGGCTCAATTCCGGGAAAATTCGCGATAGCTACTGCGGGCGAGAAGGTCCGCGTCGATGTCGATGCGCAACCCGTCATCTTCTTCAAGCAGATCTACGATGGTCAAAGATCATTCAGCACTATGCCCGGCATCGAGATACCACCGCCGAGTAAGTTTGGTTTGCCGCTGCTTGCGAAGTTAGATCAATCCGGCTATACGGTTTCGGCCATTCCTGACCGGAAAAAAATGCGTGGGTTTCGCGTCGTCGACTCCGAAGGCAACACCACCGATTTCTATATCGATCCGGCCAATGGGCGAGTCAGCGAATACATCATTCCCTACCAGGGCTACACCTTCGGCTCATCAATCACCAAATTCGCTGAAGTCGACGGCGTGCTGGTGCCGATGAACTTCAGCCAACGATTTGAAATGCCGCAGGGCGCTTACTTTGCTGAGTATAAAGTGAAGTCGGTGAAGCTGAATCAGCCGATAGCTGATGATGTATTTTTGATTCAGTAGGCTTCGACCATCAGATTGCACCCTCAATGAAAAATCGGCTTCTTTACCAGGCCGCCTTGCACGTCCGAGAGGGCGCTGGTGGTAATGAAAGCGGTTCGGTCGATTTCGAGCACCGCGTTCCTAACGCTGCCAATCTCTAAACGCGTCACTACGCAAAACAGAATCTCGCGCGCGACTTCATCAACGCCGGTGCTGCCTAACCCACCGGCGCCCTTGAAAACTGTGACCCCGCGATTCAGGCGATTGACCAACGCCTGCTTAATCTCGTCGCTCTGATGCGAAATGATCAGGATCGACGTGTATTCCTCGATGCCGTGCAGCAGAAATTCAAGAGTGCGCGACGCCGCGGCGTAAGTCAGAATTGAATACAGGGCCGAGTCAATCCCCAGAAAGAATGCGGCGGTCAGAAAGATGCCGATGTTCAGCAGCAGGATCACATCGCCGACATTCAAAAGGCTGCTGGTGCGGCTGACCAGCAGCGCAGCGATTTCAGTTCCATCCAGAACGGCGCCGCCGCGAATTGCCAGTCCGATTCCCGCGCCGATGAAGAACCCACCGAACACTGCCGTCAAAAGTTTATCAGGCGTGACGTCGGGGAACCTGACAAACTGAAGACACAACGACAGGCCCGCAATCGAGAGCACGCTTTTGATGGCGAACGTGCGGCCAATTTGCCGGTACCCGATCGCTATGAAAGGCAGGTTGATGAGAAGAATCAGAACTGAGAGCGGCGCTTTGAGAATGCTGGCCAGCAGCATGGAGATTCCCGTCACCCCGCCGTCGATGAAATGACTCGACAACAGAAATCCCTTGAGGCCGAAAGCAGCGGAGAAGATTCCAGCGACAATCAAAGCCAAACTGAGTAACTCTCGCGCGACCCGCTTCATGATGGCAGCATAGCGGGGTCTATGCAGGCTCTCAAGTTCCGGCTAATCGAATGGACGCTGCGAAGGGTTCGTTAACGAATTCGAGCTGTAAAACCTACGCTTCCACTATTGTTTGGCGACGTTTGACTCAGGTTGCCGCTGAAGGTCCAGCGGATGTTGGTGACGTTGCGATCATAACCAGTGGGCGCGCCGCCTCCGCCGCTCGCCGGCGTGTAAGCGTAAGTGCTGCCCCCATTGTTTGAATAGGCCACGACCACTGTCAGTCCAGTTGTTCCCAGAGCCGTCGTCACCGATCCCACTTTGAAATCTGTATTCGCGGGAATCGGGTCACCGATCACCAGACTTGAGGCAGACGCAGTCCCGCCGTTGGTGAAAATAATTGAATAGGTAAGATCTGCGTTGGGGATAATTTGGCCCGCGCCTGTAGGCGAGACGGATTTGTTCAAGGTAACGTTCGGAACCGCAGGCGGCAGGGCGGTGATACTAATTGAATTGATGCCGGTGCCGTAGTCGTTGTTGTAGTGATAGCTGCTGCCGGAGAAATCGTTGATGAGCGTCGACGCGGTAGTGGTACCCGCAGATAGAATCTTGACGGTGTACGTAGTTGAAATCGTGCCGCCCGCCTTGCCGCCTGAATAGTTCACCGGGCCGATACAACTTCGGTAGTTGGCGCTTGCGGGATTGTTCTCCCAACCGCACGCGTCAGCGTAGATCTTGTCATTGGTCGCGCCCGACGGTGCGGTATAGGTGCTGGCGATCGTCATCACCTGAAAAATGACGTTCGACAAATTGAGAAATGCTTCGAGCTGCTCGTAACCCTGCGTCGCCGTGCTGGCATTGACGGTGTATTGGTAAGTCTGCCCAACGTAGACGGTAGTCGGTCCGACGATCGAGTTTACCGAGTTGCGGTTCTGGGAGATGATTTTTTCAACGTAGAGCTCGCGCGGTGTTGGGGTCGACACTGACGAGACGCCCGTCGCGCTGACCGTGATGTGATAACGGCGGGCAGTGTTGTAGGCGGAGGTGCTCCTGGTAATCGTAACCGGAAAATAGAAATCAGTGCAGACTCCGGCATTCAGCGAACTAAAGCTCACGGGGTTGCTGCCGCTGACATTGACAAAGGCATTACTGCTGTCCCAGACAAACGTACCGACTAAATTCGAAACCGCGCTGCCTCCGGTATTACAAACGCGTGCGCCGATTTGATAAGTATCAGGGCCAATATTGACGTTATTGCTGTCGAGGCCAATGACGTTCCACGACACGGGAGTGATCGTCAGACCTGCATAAGCGCTTTGCACGCCGGCCACGCCTAAGAACATTGCAAGCAGGAAAGCGCGGAACACATAACGGTGCAGGCGTGATGTGGAGTGCGGTGACTTGTCACCGCTTTTCTCTGCGCGGCGAAAGCGCCGACTAGTCGGCGCACTCCAAAAAATCGCCACCTGCCTTTGTTTCTTTTCCGCCTGCATTTGTGGGAACTAGTTTCCTTTTGACTTCGGTTTGGCGTCGTCTGCATCCGTCAGCCCCGCCTTCGAAGTTCCGAACAAATCGAAGATCCGGGAAAGTTTTGAGGTGACGGTGAAGTAAAATCCGCGTCGTTGCGGAATCAGATTGCTCGCGAACGGCTCGCGACTCACCGCAAAGTTGTAGCCGGCTCCCAAACGCAAATCCGGCAACACCCAAAATCCAAGTTCAGCACCGCTGGACGTGCGCGTTGTGCCGGACGACGGCTGGAAGATCATCCGGGTTTCGATGGCGCCGTCGACCCGCGCTGAAAAGTGATATTGCGCGCGCGCCTGCGTCATGTAAGTCAGAGTCGAAACGTAAGGCAGATCGGGTTGGCCATTGCCATTGAAGTTCGCGGCGACGCGCCCAAACAGCTCGAGGTCTTTGCACGGTTGATAGTACCCGTCCGCCGAAAGCGTGTCGCGTGAATCGCGCGTCGGTGCTTGTCCGGCCAATCCTTCCTGGAAGAGCGAGCGATGATTGTAGCTAAAGAGCAGGCCGTAACGATCCGTTTCCAGGGGTCGAATAGCCAGGGCAGCAGTGCCGTCCATCCCTGAATTCGTCCGGCCTGTGAATGAACCGCGCGACCACTGAATCCGCGAGAGCGCCGTAATGCCGTCCGCCAAACGCCCCGCCGCGCCAAACGACAACAACTGTCCCACGCCGCCACGGTCTCGATATTCGTAACGCGCGGTGGCCCGGAAGTCGGAGTTTGGTTGCCAGCCAAAGCCAATTGTACCGCTGTTGAAGCTCTGGTTCGGGCCGGCCAAATGGAAGCCGCGCTCGAACCCAAGTTCAAGCGAGAGTTGCTTGTTGATGGGCAGCTGATTTCGCAAGCCGAGCACAGCGAAGCTGTCAGTGCCGTTGATTCCGTTTTCCAACTGATAACGGCCGGTTGCCGCAGTCGATTTGCCGAAGCGTGTCTCGACGCCAATCGCGGTCTCGCGCCGCGATGAAACGGTGGCGAAGCCGGTGCCGGTGTAATCTCCAATCGGCGTGATCGACGCCGACGCCAGGCGTTGCGTAAAGAACAGCTTCGTTAAGGAATTGACTTGATAGTTTGCAGCGATGGTCGTCTGATCCGGATAAGTCGGGTCAGCTTCGCCGAGATTCTGTTCGCGCTTCACCGAAAAGTTCAGTTTGTCGGTCGCGTGCACGTCGATAGCCGCAGTCAACAGGTCAGATGAGGTGCTCTTGCCGGAAAGGTTATCGGTCAGCTCGCGATGGTCGAATCCGAAGTGCAGTTTTATCTTCTCGCCTAAGATTTGATCGAGGGCAGCTCCGACGGTTAGACGCCCGTTGTTGACGTTCTCGGTCTTGTTGCGCTCGTCGATGACGGCGAACTGCAACTTCGAATGCTTCAGGGGATTCAACTCGAGCGCCGCCTCAGCCCGTTGCGAGCCGGGCGTAATGGTTCCGCCAAAAGGATTGAAGAACCCTTCGGAAGCGTTCAGGTAGCGCGCCTTCAGATTGCCGTTGAAGAACGGCAGCGGTTGGGCAATCGTCAATTGATAAGCGTCGCCGTCATGACGGGTGTCGCCGTCAGTCGAGAAGACATTGCCGCTCCCGACCACCTCGCCACTGCTGCGGGCCCAGGCCATCTGCAGCGTGCCGTGATTGGGCAGAGTTTTCTCGGCATCAATTCCCGCCAGCAGAAAATCGCTGCCTTCCGTTTCGCGTTGCAGCGCGCCAGAAAAGCCCAGCTTCAGTCCGATCTTCTTGAAACGCTTTTGGGCGCGGGCGGTGTACACGGCCGAGCGCATGCCGATGGCACGATGCTCGTAGGTGACTACGATTTGTTTCAGGTTCAGGACTGAATCAAACGTCGAAACGTAACGCAGGAAGAAGAGACGTCCGTTCGCAGAGTCGAGGTTGTAGTCGATCGAACGCGAGAGCGTCTCGCGCGAGATGATGACTTCCGGATTTCGCCGATCGCGAGTTTCTAAAAGGACGGTTTCCGACCCCGGCAGAATCTCAGCGTTCGACAATTGCATGATGCCGAGCTGTCCTGCGGGGAAAATGTCGCGCGCGAACGATGTATCGGGTCGCGCTCCGGTAATGGTGACGAAGTCGCCGTTTGAATTCTCGAAGTGACCTTTGACTCCGGTGAGCTTGCGCGAATATCCGGCCAGCGGCGCTTCCATGTCGGTTTCAAAATCGCCGAACATCACGTACGAGCGTTTGTGATCGATGCGCGCATACAATTTCGAATTCGAAGGTGCGGCTTCGAAACGCGTCGATGAATCGCCGAACAGCGGATAAGCGCGATCGAGCGGATCGAGTTGGAAAAGACGATCGCGACCGGTGGTCCGGTTAATCGGTCGTTGCGTGTCATAGCTAAGCGTCAGCATGCTGTCCCACGGCAGTCTGCCGCTGTAGAAAAGGCTGACGCGGCTGCGGAAGTTGCCTTGCTCGTTACGCAGAGAAACTTCGGGAATGCCTTTGCCGAAACTCATTTCAGCAAAACCAACCATGATGGTCGGACGCATTTCGGAACCGATGTGCACCTGTCCGGTGGCCTCGATTTCTCCAGTCTGTGCGCGCAGTTTTGCTTCGCCCGGAGAACCAGAGCCGATGAGCTTCGCGATGGCTTCACCTTTTTCCGTCTGCAACACGAGCTGCCTTCCACTTTGGTTTGTCAGGGCATCTCCCGTCTGATTCGTAGCGACTGCGTTGCTCGTTTCGGATTTGATTTCGCCATTACGGCTCAACTGGCCGGATGACGTGTCGATGCCTACTTGCCCATCAAGCGCGGGATTGCCCCACTGGTCGAGCATCTTGAGGTGCACCAGAGTGAAGTCGTTTCCGCCCGACTGAATCTCAGTCTTGTCGGCCACAATTTCCAAACGTCGCGCCGGTCCGCGTCCCATCACGTTGATTTCGACGGAATGACCGGCTTCGCCATTTGGCCCGACGGCCGTGGCGCGAATGCGATTCAGGCCGGGACGGACATTGATGCCCACGAAGCCGAACGTCGAAATCTGGTTCTTACGATCCAGACGGCTCTCGCCAACATTCTTGTCAGAAATTTGTTCGCCGTTGACTTCGAGCTTCACGTTCCAGTTCAAGGTGGCGCGGACTTCGATATCCAGGCCAGGCGTCATCGCGACTGAGTTTGCAGCGGGAGAGACAATTACGACGTCGCCTGCCGCGACCGCGGCAATTGTCTCGGTTGCGGCAACTTCGTAGGTGCCCGGACTCTTGACCCCGGACGATGCTTTTGATCCGTCTCCTGAGGAAGATGGTCCTGACTCCATCTTCACCGGCCCCGCTTCAGACGCTGCTGCTGGGGATAGATCAGGTGATGGTGCTGACTGAGTCAGTTGGGTCTTCGCCTCTTCTATCAAAGATGACTTTCCTGATTTTCTTAACGCGAAATCCTGGCGCAACAGGGCGCCGCCCCCGACGGGAGTGCGCAAGAGTCGGGCCCAGCTCTTGCCGGATACACGCCCTTCATCGGACAACCTATAACCGGGCGGCAGGCTGACTGGATCGAGTGAGATAACCTGTGGGCCATCGCCGAGGGAAGGGAAGTTGTACATCCCGGCGGCGTCGGTAATCACCGAAGAGCCATTGCTGAGATACAAACGCACGCCCGGCATCGGCCGATCACTTGAATCGAACTGGCTATTCTGGTTTGCGTCAACGAATACGCGGCCGACGATTACCTGCTGGGTCGAGAAGACGCCGGCGGAAACGTAGACGGAAGCGCGCGCCGGCGAGGTTTCCACCCGTTCACCCGACGGGAAGGTCGCCGAGGCAATCGCAAGATTCTCCTGGTTACCTTGCTGCGCGTTTGCTCCGACGCGGAGACGATAGAGCAGTTTCGCAGTTTCGCCGTGGTGGATTTCGGGCAGACGAAAATGTAGCTCGTTGTTTTGAATCTCCGGTTCGATCGGTTGATCGGCGGAGGAGCCCAACGTGAGACGCGCAGATCCGGTTGTGTATTGGAACGACGGCGGTAACACGTCGCGAATCACCACGTTGGTAACCGGCGCCGCAGTCGGATTGCTGACCTCAACCCTGTAAGTGACGGTGTCGCCGATGTCGGCGCGGGCGCGGTCGGCGGACTTCACGATCTGCAAGCTCGAGGCTTCGAACATCGGAATGTTCAAGGCGAGGGCAGCGAGATCTTTTATCTGCACGTCTTCGCGCACCAGATCGAAACCGCCGGCAACTGCCAAAGGTTGTCCGTCGAGCGCATGAATATTCAACGCGAACAATCCGGCATCAGTCGGATGCAGGCTGGCCTGAATCATGCGCGTGATGTAGCCCTGGGCGCTGATGCGCAGGAAGTAATTGGCGTCGATGCCCTTAGCGCCGCGTGCGTTCTGGCCCGGCACAAAGCTGAAGTGGCCGGCGGCATCAGTCGCAAATGGATTCTCGTTTTTCGAATTCGGATTGTAGCCGCCGTCTGACGGCAGTGGCAGATAGTTCTCGCTGTTCTGATCGCGCAGCAATTCAACTTTGGCGCCGGAAATTGGCGTGGAGCTTCCAGCTCGTCCCGCGAAGACCACACCGAACGGATCGGCGACGACGGTGGCGCTGGAGCTTTTCAAAGGCGCAATGTTTTCGGCCGTGAAGGTTGCCTGGTTGATCAGTCCGACACCGGGGATGGCTGCGCCTGACAGACGCGCTTTGAAACTAATACGAAAACCTTCGCCCGGTTTGACCGTGGCCAAGCGCACATTGATCAGGTTGTTTTGAACCGAACCTTCATCAGCATCGATCGCGTCGGACAGAAAACGATCGTCAATCATCAACGAGGCGGGCACATAAGAGATTCCCGCAGGCAGTTGATCGCCGACGGCGAGATTTCGCGCCGGCGTATCGCCGTTGTTGCGGAAAGCGATCGTGTAAGTGAAATCCGCCGATGTGGCCACCACCGACTGGGCGACGTCATTCACCAGCTTAACCGGAGCAATATTCGAATTGGCGAAATCAGTGAGCCGCGGTCCCAGGCCAACAGCATTAATGATCGTTCCGACATCTTGCCCGCGACCGTTGACAGCGTCATTGGCATTGGACAGCGCTGTTAGCGCGATTGAAATGACGGCCTGTGCTTGCGCGTCGTTGGTATTCAGCGTAGCCAACACACCAAAGCATGCGCCAGACGCAATCGTCGGCGAGACAGTTTCGGTCAGGTGAACCGGCGCGTCGCCGTTGCTCACGTCGCCACTGTTGTCAGTGTCGAAGTAAAGCGCAGAAACGCTGGCCGGCGCAGTGACTTCAAGCGCCGTCAGCGTGAAAGTGTCGGGATTGTTACCAGTGTTGCAGACGCGGAAGAGGCGCGTGACCTGATCGTGCGGTGCGATGGTGTTGGATGGCGCAGTCTCGTCCGGCGTCACGACGACGCCAGCGACTGCGGCGATCGTGAGGGTGATGGTTTCCGAGACGGCGTTGTAGCTCACGCCGGAACCATCTTCGTAGGTCGCCTGGGCCTGGTTTGTAATCACCGTGCCCGCGCTCGAACCGCCATCTGTTGTCCGTGCCCACGCACTCGACATCATGGCTATCAGAGCCAGCGCGACCGTAATTATCTTTTTCCTTGAGCGGAACATTGAGGATCTTTTGGAGTGCGCCGGCTTGACGGCGCTTTGTCATTTGAGAATCGTGGCTGAGGACTTAAAAGGCGGTGTCAAGCCACCGCACTCCAAAATGGGGTTGAAGCGGCGCTGCGGTTTCGAACTGCCTCGCAGTTAGAACCGTCGCGCCGCTTCACTTCAGCGTCACGATGGGCGCGTTCGTTAGTTGATTGAACGCTTGAACGTGAACACTGCGGATGCGCCAGCCGCGAGTGAGGCGATCGTGTCCGTGTACTTGGTCGCACTGACGGTGACGACCACACCCGAACCTGAATCGCTCGGCGATCCGCTGTTGGTGGTGTAGGTCCCCCAGTTATTCGGCGCAGACAATCCGTCTTCAGTGATGACGACGTTGCTGGCCGTCAACTTCACGCAATTGGCGTCGCCATTCGAAGTGGAGACGTTCGTGTACGTGATGTTGTAAGTGATGACCGCGCCCGGAACTGGGTCAGTCGCGCCGCCGACGCCGGTACCGTTGGCAACGGTGTAGGCTTTATCGAGGCGGACGAAGCCGGTGTAAAGGCGGTCGATCGTCTTGTTGTTAGCGGCCGGTGTGTTGCCCGACGTAACGCGAATAATCGCGTCGTAGGCGGTCAGTACCGTCTGGCCGGAAGGTTCGGTAACGCGAACGTTGATGTTCGCTGAGGTGGCGAAGTTAATCGACAACGTGACTGAGCCACCACCAGACACTGTCGTGTAGCTGGTGCCACCGTTGGTTGAAACTTCAACAGTGAATCCAGCGGGAACCGTAGGCGCGTCGATGGTGTAAGTATCGTTTGCGTTACCGGTGTTCTGAATCGTGTTGACATAAACGAGCTGGCCTGAGGCCGTCGTCACACCACCCGGGGCCACCCCGGCAATACCGGTGTTGACCGCCTTGTTGGTGTAATCGTCGTCGTTGTTGGTTGGGCCGACGGCAGCAGGAGCGCCGCTCGGTCCAATCAATACGGAACCGACAGCTCGCAGCAACGTGCGCTGAATCACGCCATGACCTGATCCGGCAACATAGCCTTCGTTGAAGTCGGCATTGCTGTCGCCGTTATTGTTGGTGGCATCGCCCGACTGATCGGTAATCGTCGTTGACAGGCTGTTCTTGCCAAAGACGTCGCCGATTTCATCAATCGGATTCGAAGCATTAATTCCGGTGTTTACAGTCACCACCAGATTGATGGATGAGCTGCACGCACCAGCCGTGAGAGTCGCGCCCACCGGGAAGGCGATGCGCGTCGTGTTGGAGAGTGGGGCAGGGGCTGAGGAAGACCAGGTCGCCGACAGAGGAGCGGTGGTGAGTGCGCTGGTCGTGTACAACGTGCCGGCGGGGAAAGTCTGTCCGGACTTGAGAACGGTGTTAACCGGTATCGGGGCGATGATGTAAACCTGCGTCGAACCGTTCAGGGTCACACCTGACGCATCGCGCAAACCATTGTTGCAGGCCTGCCAGGCGTAAGTGATGTCGGTACCGAGATCGACCGGGCCCGCAGGCGCCGTCAAGGTCAAAGCTAAGAGCGTATCGTTGACGACGTTGGCGCTGATGTCGCCGCGAGCTTCGCGCAGGCCGTTGACGGAAGAACCCGATACGGTTCGCACTTCGTTCGCAGACGTGTCAGCCGCCTGATTGTCATAAGACGGGCTGCCACTGGCGGCATCACCGAGCAGGATTTGCACGGATTGACCCGCGGTCGCGCCGGCGTTGATGCTGACCTGGACCAACACATGGATGTTTCCGCTCTGAGCAATATTGGCTGAGACTACGTCCGCACCATTGGTGAAGATGTTCGTGTCGCCGCCATTGATCGTGCTGCTGTTATCAACGTCGATAACCGCGGCCGTGATCGTGCCAGGGCCGGAAACGCGAACGCTGGCGCCACTGGCGAGGAACCGCACCTGGTCGGCGAAGTTGCCGGTGTTGGTCACCGTGAAGTTATAGAGAACGCCAGTCTGTCCGGCGACGACGGTCGGATTGCTGCCGGCGTCAGGCGTGATCGCCAGGCCGGAAACGTTCGACACGGTCACCGTCACGGTATTCGAAACGGTCGAATAACTATTCGTGCCGTCTGAATAAGTGGCGCTTGCCTGGTTGGAGATAGTAGTGCCGCCAGGCGTCTGAGCAATCGCGTGCGCGGAGAGCGCGACGACGATCGCAAGGGCGAGCAGCAGTCGCGCAGACGCGCTCGTGCTCAGAAATGTTCGTGGGTTTTTCATAATGTCCTCTTAGTCTTTAGGGGAAGGGAAGGAGTGCCGTTATTTGACGCGCACTTTGTAGGAAGCGGAGAGCTTGCCGCCCTGGGCCAGGGGATCAGCCCATTCGTAGCGAACGTCCGTATACATCGCCATAGGGGCAGGGACGCGCTTCACCGATCCGTCGGCTTGCTTCTCTTCGATCGTCGGTTGGGGTGAATACGACTTGCCACCGTCAATGCTGTAGACAGCGTTTGCGCCATCTGCCTTCGCACTGCCGGCAACGAATTCGGTGCCGCGCGGAATGTGACCGACCGCTTTGTAATTGAGCGCCGGCGCATTGCCGCTGTTCTCGGACGTCATGGTCCAATCAAGAACTTCACCCGGATTCACTACGGTCGACTTGTCGAGAGCGACCCGCGCGGACTGGCGCTGGACCGATCCCGAAAGTTCGACTTTCACTTCAGGGCGCAACGCGTTAGCCATCATGTAATGCTTCTGCGCGAAAGCACCGGCGCCCAACACGAAAAGTGTCAGCGTCGCGACGCCCATCGCGGCAAACTTTTTCTTTGACTTCAACATTCTTTTGGTCTCCTTAGAGGATTTGAGGCAATTTAACGATTCAGTTTTTGAGATTTGTGAAGCTTCCCGGCTTGTTCGACAAATGTGATGCGTGGGAGCGCAATCAACCGCTGCTCATTTAACAATCGCCGTGCCGCACCGAATCAAGCGCGGTGACTGGTGGCTAAAGTGAGCCTCTACTGGATGTTGGCGGCTTTAGATAGCTGCGGGGCGGAATGTTGGCAGAGCTGAAAGCATGATCATTTGCGCTGACGTTTTGTCAGGAGACTGACAAGCTGTCAGCGGCCTCAAGTATTCCTCAAGGGTGATTGCGATAAGGTTCTAATTGTCATGAGGTACGCCATTAGTTCCTCCGTCGACGTCTATCACCTGGTGACCGAATCTGAGGACACGACGCTATGCGGGCTGAGGGTCGCGCCGATAATTATCAATCGACCGGCAAGGAGTTTTACGCTTTATCTGACCGAGAAGATCGAAAGCGACCGTCGACTTTGCAAAAACTGCGCGGCCCACGAGGCTGAAGCTAAGGACACAAACTCTTAGCATTAGCCTTCCGTGGCCAATCCTCCGGAGGTTGACGCCGACTCATATTCGCGCAGCTTTCGATAGAGTGTGCGCGATGAGATGCCGAGAATAGCTGCGGCTCGTTCGCGGTTGCCGTCGGTCTCTTCCAGGACGAGCAGGATGTGCTCGCGTTCCAGTTCTTCGAGAGTCTTCGGCGTAGCGTCAGCTCTTTCATTTTCGCTGCTCTCAACGTGATTAACGGCGGCCGGCGGTTTGAGAAGCGCCAGGTGGCTTTCGTCAATTGTGTCGCTGGTGGAAATGGCAGCCGCGCGTTCGAGGCAGTTGCGCAACTCCCGAACATTGCCAGGCCACGAATGATCCTGTAGTTGACGGCGCGTGGCAGCGGAAATGTCGAGCCGCGGCCGGTTGAATCGTTGACGGTAGATGTTCAGGAAATAATCGACGAAGCGTGGAATGTCTTCACTGCGGTCACGCAACGGTGGAATGTGCAGGGAAACTACATTCAATCTGTAGAAAAGATCTGCGCGGAAGCGTTGACTCTCAACCTCCGCGGAGAGGTCTCGATTGGTCGCGGCGATGATACGAACGTCTGCGATGTGATCCCGGGTTGAGCCCACGCGCCGGAACCGTCCCTGCTCGAGAAAGTGCAACAACTTGACCTGCATTAGCAGCGGCAGGTCTCCGATTTCATCGAGAAACAACGTCGAACCGTCGGCGGCCTCCAGCAGGCCGCGACGCATTGAGCTGGCGCCCGTGAATGCGCCGCGTTCATGACCAAAGAATTCTGATTCAAAAAGTGTTTCGGGCAACGCGCCGCAGTTGACGGTAATGATTGGCATGCCGCCGCGTGGACTTTTGGAATGGATGTACCGCGCCAAAACGTCCTTGCCGGTCCCTGATTCGCCGGTAAGCAGAATCGTCGAATCGGTTTGCGCCGCAGCTTCAGCCTGCGTGATGACGGCGGCCATCGAAGAGCCCGCATCGATGACGGGCAGCGGTTCGTCGCTGGCGCTGGGCGGTCGCGAGACCGAGCGCAGCGAAGCATTTTGTTTGACCAGGCGGCGCTTCTCGTCGGCTTTGCGCAGCACAGCTTCCATCTCGTCGAGAGTGGCGGGCTTGGTCAGGTAGTCGTACGCTCCGTGACGCATGGCTTCTATCCCCGTCGACAATGAAGTGTCAGCGGTAAGCATCACTACCTCGGGCGGATCCTCAAGTTTGCGAATCTCCTGGAGGGCTTCGAGGCCGGTCATATCGGGCATCATGATATCCAGCAGCACGACGTCGTAATCTGTCTCGCGCAAAGCTTGCAGCGCGTCGCGCGCATTGCCCGCCGGCGTGGCCTGGAAATCCGAACGCGAGAGCTGCTCAGTCACCAGCTTTCGCAGAAGGCTATCGTCGTCAACTACCAGGACCTGTATCTTTCGATTCATGTTTCGATATCCGGCGCTTGCCGTGGCAGCCACAGTCGGAATCTACTGCCTGAGCCGGGCTTGCTTTCGACGGTGATACTACCGCGCAGAGACTCGGCCAGCGTGGCGCTAATAGCTAATCCCAGTCCGTAACCTTTGCCCGGACCTTTGGTGCTGAAGAATGGATCGAAGATCTTTGCCAGCAAGTCGGCAGAGATGCCCGTTCCCGTGTCGCTAATCTCTATGACCACGCGGCCACCCTCAGGCCGAGTGGCGACAATAACTCTGCCGTCATCGTCAGTCAGCGCGTCGAGCGCATTGCTTAATAAATTGTCGAGGATTTGCATGAGCATCGCAGCGTCGGTGGCAACCTCGCCCACAGCTTCATCGAGCTTGATCTCAAATTCTACGTTACGTTGCGCCCGTTGCAGTGCGGCGCGCGCGCATTGCTTGGTGATTTGGTTGATATTGCACAGCGATCGTTTCGCCTGGCGTTGACGGGTTAAATCGAGCAGCCCACGCGTAATTTCCTTGCATCGCAAAGCCTGCCGCACGATCTCTTCGAGGTAATACTGCCATTGCGTGTCAGCAGGAATTTGTGAGGCGATTTCTTCGTGGCGCAAATCTCGCATGATGGCTTCGGCGCAGGTCGTAATCGCCGCGAGGGGATTGTTAACCTCGTGGGCCACGCCGGCGGCCAGCTGGCCGACGCTGGCGAGGCTGCGCGAACGGCTTAGCTGATCCTGCATTTCCGACATCCGCGTCACATCGCTCCAGGTGACGACGCTGACCCATTGGCCGTCCGGTTTCTTGATTGGGAAGATCGATACCAGATACCGGCCCCCCGCTTCAGTTTGCACCTCTACCATGGTCGAAGCGCCGTGATTGTCAGCGAGATAATATTCGGCCACGCTCTTTCCGAACATGCGGGCGAATATCTCATCCAGCGGTTGGCTGACAACCTCGGAAACCTGCATGTCCATCATTTCCGCCGCGCGGGCGTTGCAATGACGGATGATCCCGGTGGAGTCATGCACGACGATGGCTTCGCCAATTGCATTAAAGGTCTGCTCCCAGATGGTCTCAGCAGCCGTGACGGATTCGACCATCCGTTCACTGTCCAGAATCACCGTGGCCATTTCCGCGAGATCCTGGAGGACTCGTTTCTCGTCCTCAGTGAATTGATGCGGCGTACGATAGCCCGCCGTTATCGCCCCGGCACTTTTGCCGATGACGCGCAGCGGAGCAATCGCCATATCGCAGACACCTTCGGCGACGTTTACCGGAAATTGCTCGGCGGGAAACTCTGGAGTCTTGCCGATCCCTTGAAGAATGCTAACGGAGTTCTCGTCGCGTGCGCGCCATGCCAGCGCGCTGCCTAGCGGGCGAAATACCGGCTCTGAGTAATCGACGGGAACCGTAAACCCGCTGGCCGCTTTCCATCTGACCGTCTGGTCAATTAGCGAATAACCGAGGATGCTCGCGACGTCGGCGTGCATGATGCGCCGCACCAGCTCGACAATGGTTTGCAATGCCGGCGCGAACTGAGGACGCGGAGGTGTGGCTGATTCAGCAGACGGAGACATACAGCAAACAACAGTGAGGCTACTGTTGTCCGAACTGGAGTATTCAAACCCTTATTTCTTATCTGGAAAGTCAGCGATGGTCAAGCACTATTTCGACATCTGTGTTTCAGAACCGGGAGCGGTAGCGACCGGATCAAGTGCTTCGTCAGGAGTCAATTGGTCCCGTCGCTACCGCTGCGGGTTCTGCCACAGACGTGCTAACGTCGAAAACATATGCCGATTAAGATCTCGAAACGAGGCGCCAAACGCATTCGCCAGGGACACCTTTGGGTCTATCGCAGCGATGTGCGCGACTCTGGTGGGGCTGAAGCCGGGGCCATTGTCGAAGTTGTGGACGAGGCATTTAATTTCGTCGGGCGCGCTTTTTACAGCGATGCCTCTGAAATCGCCCTTCGGTTTTTGACGACGACAAAAGAAGAAATCGACAAGGACTGGTGGCGCAGACGCCTGCGTAATTGCGCTGTTAGGCGAACGGCAATTATGCAGGACACGAATGCGTATCGTTTGGTCTATTCAGAGGGTGATCTGCTGCCCTCCATTATTGTTGATGTCTATGACGGACATTATGTGATGCAGGCTCTTTCGCAGGGAAGCGACCGCGCCCAACCGGAATTAATTGATTTATTGGTCGAAGTGTTCGCCCCGAAATCGGTCTTTGAACTCAATGATGCGCGGGTTCGCCAATTGGAAGGGCTCGAACTTCGCAGCGGCTCTGTCTTTAGAGAATCGCCGCTAGAGATCGAGGTAAGGCAGAATGGCCTTTGCTTTATCGTCAGTCCGCGCGCCGGTCAGAAGACTGGCGCCTTCCTCGATCAGAGGGAAAACTATCTGGCTGCGAAACGTGTTGCCCATGGACGCGCGCTCGACTGTTTTACCTTCAGCGGCGGGTTCGCGCTTAATATTGCGAATAGCTGTGAGAGCGTTTTGGGAATCGATATCTCAGCCGAGGCGCTGGCGGCGGCGCAACGTAACGCCGAATTGAATGCGGTTACGAACGTGACGTTCAAGACGGCAAATGTTTTTGACGCTCTGCGCGACTTGGAATCAACGCGCGAGCGTTTCGACACGATCGTGCTCGATCCTCCGGCGTTCACCAAGAGCCGCGCGACGGTGAAATCGGGAGCCCGGGGCTATAAGGAAATCAATCTGCGAGCGCTGAAACTTCTCAATCCGGGAGGCGTCCTGATCACCTGTACCTGCTCATATCACCTGAGCGAACAAATGTTCCTGGATATCATCGCGCAGGCGGCCCTGGACGCGCGGCGGCGTCTGCAAATCATCGAACGGCGGGGACAGGCTGGCGATCATCCGGTGCTATTGGGGGTGCCTGAAACGCATTATTTGAAATGCGTGATTGCGCGAGTGATTGAATAGCAAAAGGCCCGCGATTGCTCGCGGGCCTTGTTGGTTTATTGGCCTGGGAAATTGTTAGGGCGTCATTCCCGGGTCGTTTTCGATGACGGCCTTGGTGGTGTAATCCTTGCCATTGACCGTTAACTTAACGTGGTAAGTGCCGGCTTCCAGTGGCGTTCCGAAGTTGCCGAAGCCTCCGAAGCCGCCGCCTCCGCCGCCGCCACCACCGCCGCCACCACCGCCGCCACCACCGCCACCAAAGCCCTGCGGTGGGCGCACGGGCTCGCCGCGGAGGTTCCATTGCACACGGTTGATTCCAATTTCCTTGGTGGCCACGAGATTACGTACGACCTTGCCGGTGTAATCACTGATGGTGAGTTTCACATCACCCTCAGGCACCGACTTCAGGTAGTAACTGATCGCCGTGCCCGGAGTTGGGTTTGGCGCTCGGAACCACTTGGAGCCGCCGGTATAGCGGTTTAGTCGAACGTCGTTGTACCAAAGGACACCGGGACGAACGTCGAACAAGGTAACTTCATTGTTCTGCACCTTGCCGAGTTGCTGCAGCGCGCTGATGTCGTCAAGGATGTAAATTCCCCGACCGTGAGTACCAAGCACGAG
>JBIOZK010000078.1:0-38388 GCA_044870975.1 Pyrinomonadaceae bacterium | reverse complement strand
GAGAGGCAATCTCCGACTATAAACATCTCGCCGCTCTGCGGCGATGACTCAGTTCACGTCTTTCAGAGAATCAATCGAAGGACTTTCGAGGCAAAGCTGTGAAGCGGACGACTGACAAATGTGGTCTGCGAAATTTACTCAGCCGTCCGCTTCACGGACTCGACCACTGAGCCGGCACGATTCCCACCGATGAATCGAGGATTATCTACTTGACGCGCGAAGCCCGCGGAGCGGGCGGTATTATAAAGCCTGGGGTGAAGTCCCGATCATCGGGACGGAACCCCAGGATCATTTCAGGAAGGATTAACGAGCCCGCGGAGCGGGCGATAGCTCATGCCAAAACCGTTCCCAGCATTTCAGAATCCTCGTCAACGGCTGTCGCCCGCTTTGCGGGCTAGTTTGGTTTATTTGTCTGAGTCCTGGGGTTTCGCTCGTCCCGACTGGTCGGGACTCGCTTCACCCCAGGCTTTATGCTGGCGCGCGCTCCGCGCGCTTTGAGAACTTTAGTGAATGCGTCAAGTCGATAATCTCCCAATCTATCGGTGGGCTATTTTCATTCGTCGGCTTTGCCGACTACTGGCACAAACTTGCGCGAACTGAAAACGCAGTCGGTTTAGACACGTTGCTACTTCACCTGGGCCACGCTGAATGTGTACATCTTCCCCAGAGTCGCGGCGGCGGACGCCTGCGTGGTTACGCCCGGCGGCAGGAAGCCGTACTCGCCGGCTTTCGTTCCCGCCAGTGTGACGGTGAAGGTGCGACTAGCGATTTTCTGACTTGAGAAAGGCACGATATCTCTGGTAGCGCCGCCCTTCGAGTGAAAGACGCCGCCAGTCATGGTGCGAAATTCCCGGTCATCATCATTTTGGTTTAGCTTGATGAGTTGATATTCAGTGATCGCCACTCCTTCCGGGGTAACGATGATGAATTCCATGGGCGAGGTCAGCGTTGTCCGGCTGCGCTTGCCGTCGAGGTGACCGTTAAGGTCCTGCTTCACCACGCCGAGTGAGGCTATGCTCTTGACCACGCCCCCCGTTTTCCAATTCACCATCTCCGGCTCCATTTCCATCCATTGGTTGTCCTTTTTTAGATAGACACCAACCTCTCGCGGATAACCGTTGTCATTGATGGTCGCGGCGACATTCGGATTGATCATCGCGTTGATGACGTCATCAGGTACGCGGGCCTGTTTGAGTCGAATCAGTTCGTCAGTCGAAGTATTGAAGTTGGTCTTCGAAGTGCGAATTTTGTTGACGATGATGCTGGCTTGCAGGCCGGCCTGCACCATCGTGATCACCTTTTCATTCGTCACGACTTCAGTCGTCGCGAGTTCTTGTGCGTTTGCGGCAACGTGGGCCGCCAGAATGAGAGGCAGCAGGATGACTATGCGAAAAGTCGTTTTAGGGGACATGAGATGCTCCTTTTTCCGTGGCTCGCCGCGGCTTGCGGTGAAGGGTTGACGTTTCTCCGGTTCTTGTTCGATTGGTGTTTAGATCAATCGGTTGCCCAGTATCTGCGCTCAGCAACTTATGCGCCGCGTCGCCGTCTCGAATATTACAGCCATTTGAGTGCGTCAACAGCCAGAAAAAACCGCCAGCTGTCACCGAATTCTGATGGCTCCCGAATTACTGGCCTGGCTGTGCGCTTTGATTGTGACCAGACAGGCGCCGCTGGCAATGTTGTCTGGAATGCGAAACGTGACCTGGCTGAAGGTTTGATTGGGCACCGCACGCACGTCCTCGGCAGAGACTTCAAAAACCTGATTGGCCTTATCGATCAGTCGCACAACCACTGCGGCAGCAGACTCGCCCTGCGCTAACTGAAGGTTCCCAACGAAAAGTATCAGCCGCGTATTTCGATCCGCCCCCGCATTAAGCCACTCAGCAGTATTCGTCGGGTCAAACGGGTCTCTCATCAATAAGAGATTCACCGCGGCCGCTTCATGGTTCGCAGATTCATTGGTCGCCAACTGAGGCGTCGCAGCATTGGCAAAGACGATATCGAGAATCGGGTGCAATTCAATTCCGTTCGGCGCCACGCCGGTTTGCCCGTGAATGAAATCAAACATGCCTACGCCGGTTACCTGCACCGGCACATTGGCGAATTTAAAGCTGGTGCTGGCGGTGAACATGGCGTTGAATTTCAAACGCGCGTTGATGATGCTCGCGGCAAAAGGACTGCCCGAGCCGACACAGCCGGGGTGCGGAATCTCGCCGATGATGGTGTTGCCGGACGCGTCCTGCAAGACCACGTGATAATCCGAATCGTCTTCAAATTTATATTCGAGTAGGTTGGCGGTAATCGTCCAGACAGTCGTCTCGAAGGGCGAGAAGCGATTGTTAGTGGGAATTGGTGATGGCGCGGTCCAGCCGCGCATGGTGGCAATCGTCGTCGACTGCGAGACAAAGCTGACAGATGACGCGTCCGTATCGGTTCCGGTCTTGATGGACCATCGCTCGACCCCGCAGTCCGGCGTTGGGGTCGATGAAGGTGTCGGACTCGGCGATGGCGACGCGCCGCAGTTCACCGCGGGCGATGAAGAATTGCGAGGGTTGGCGGCGGCCGGAGCGAAATCCGCAGCGTTGTTGTCGCTGTCGGTGCAGCCATTGTTGATTCTGACGACGGCGTTGGTGTTGCTCGGGGGACCCGTGGGGCCGGAGCCTTCGGAACAATTTGCCGTCGAACCGTATCCGATAAAATCAACGGCACCACCGAGCGGACACGAACCTGACAGCGCTGACGTGCTGTTGACCAACGCCACCTTGCCGGCGGTAGCGCTCATGGTTATGCCGCCGGTGGCATCCGGTGTTGGCAGACTTATGGTCCCACTCGATCCTTGCGCTTCCTGGACCAGAAAGTAATGACCCGGCGCGATCGTGCATGTCCCGGTTGGGCAGATGTTGGTGATTTGCCAATTGGTGCCGGTAGCGGACGCGTATTGCACCGACCAATTCGTAACATCGACAGTTGCCCCGCTGGTATTGAACAATTCAATAAAGTCATTCTTCAGCGTGGCGCCGCTGTTACCGCCGCCCCCGTAAATTTGGCTAATCACAATGGTAGTCGACACCGTTGGCGTAGTCTTTCGCGATGCGGTGACGCGCGACATCAGGCCGCCGAGCATCCCCAGCGCACACAACACCAACCACAGCCTTCCATACCGAGACACAATCTTCATTTTATCAAACACATATAACTTTCACTTGTTTGAATAGTTACAGGTTGAGAGATCGACGACTTTGGATTCAGCGCAGCCGGACATCGGCGCTGAAGACAGCGTCAGGCGAGAGTTAATTGTCGGGAGACAGCGAGGTGGCCATTGGGACGGTCCACGGCAAGGTTACAACGACGAAGGGCCACGATTCAGGCCCCAAAACGCTGGCGGTACTCACTTGAAGAAATAAATGCCTTAACCATTTCGGCGGCGATATAGTTGCCGTTGAACTGATTCAGCTTCGTCAGCCAGAAATCATAACCCGTGTAGTCACGGCCGACTTCCGGCGCGTCGTCCGGATTGCGGCGGAGATAACCAAAGTACTGGGCCAACACAAAAGCCCGGTTCTTTTCGGCGTTGAAAAGGGTCGGATTCTCGGCGACCTGTCGCAGGGCCTGCGCGCGTGCGGAAGCGTTTGCAGTATCGCCGGCACTGCCAAACAGACCGATCGCGTTCGTTTGTTCGGCCGGCGACAAGATGCCGCCCGCATTCAGGTTCAGCTTGTTGACGAATTGCGCCGGCGTCATGTTTGTCGGAAAAGCTGTCATGAACCGCGAAGTTTGCACGAATGCGCTCGCGTAATTCTGTTTGTTCGTCTCGAGCTTACTCTCCCAACCGGGGGCGAGCACGATTACGCCCTGTCCGATCGTTTGGGTGTCTTGCAGGAACTCATTGAAACGAACCGTAGGAACCGACACCTGATGAGGAGACGGAAAAGTCGAGGTCCCACTCGCGTCACCGTACGCGACCTTATAAATCCTTTCGACCAGGTAGCCGGTCTGCTGAAACTCTATCGAAAGGAAGAAGGACGCCGACACATTGATGCGCTGCACTTCAGTGCATTGCGTGTTGGTGCCACACGAGGTGATCTGGCCCGTCCAGAAATCCCAGCCGGACTGATCCGGTTGCCGGTTAAGAAAATCAAGATACTGCTGCTTTACGAATTGGTCGGACAGGTCGATCGAATTGCTGGCTTCGAACGCGCCGATATCGACCGTTCCATTGAAGATTCGAGGAAATCCTAAACCGCGCTCGTCGAGAGTCAGGGTGCTGCCGATATCATCCACCGCCAGCGAATTGCTGCCGCGGTCCCTGGCCGCACTGCCAGGCAGCAGCGCATGCGTCATCACTCGTCCGCCATTATTACCCAGAGCACCAAGGCCGGCGCTTACGTTCTGAATGTTATTAGTGACCGGACCGGTGAAAGTCACGCCCGCCGCGTTGCCGATCAGGTTGTAGTCCCGGGAAACAGTCGGCCCGAAAAGATCCGGCGCCGCGCCGTTACTGCCATCAAGATTGTCGGCGATCAGAGTGTTCTGCAAAGTCGTCGTGGCCGGGAAACTCGGCGTCGTTGCGATTCCACCACCGCGGCCTGTGTTACCCGTTTGGTTAGACGCCACAGTACAGTTGATAAACTTGACCGCGCCTTTGAAATTGTAGACGCCACCGCCATCAGGATTAAACGGAGAGATACCAGACTTGTTACCGCTGACAGTGCTGTTTATCAAGGTGAGGGACACCCCGGAGTTGAAGATTCCGCCGCCCGGCCCGGCGGGTCCACTACCGTCGGCGAGGGTTTGATTGCCGCTGATGGTGCTGTTAACGATGACCATCGTTCCCCCGGTTAATGAGCCGCCGCTATCATTTGAAACTCCACCACCGCTGCTATTGGTCGCCTGGTTCCCACTGACCGTGCTGTTGGCAAGCGTCAGCAAACCAAAATTGTGAATGGCGCCGCCTCCGTTGTTAGTAGTTCCCAGACCGTTTGAAATGGTAATTCCGGAGATCGAGACTCCTACGCCAAAGTTAACCAGGAAAACGTTGAAGGCGGGCGTGCCCGGCGCACTGCTTCGTTGCACCGTCAGACGATCAGCGCCAGGTCCGTTGACGGAAATCCCATGAGTAATAATTCCCAGAGCGCTACCCAGATTGATCGCCCCGCTGAGACTCTGCATGTTGATGTTAACCGTGCTGCATTTCGTCATCGCGTTCGATTGCTGCACGGCCGCGCGTAGCGTGCACGTGCCCCCGGCGGTCAGACACAAACCATCGTTGAGATTTGCATCACCGCCATCACCGTTATCGTTGACGGTGAAGCTGCTCGTGCAAGGCGGATCGGGAGTCGGCGTCGGTGTAGGCGAGGGGCTCGGAGTGGGCGTCGGAGTTGGTGTCGGACTCGGCGACGGAGTAGCTGCGCAACCGTCCCAGTTCAGTTTTACCGTTCCCGCATCACGGGCCCAACCATCGACGGCAATCTTGTAAGTGGTTCCGGCAACCGGATTGAAAGTTAGTTTGCTGGTACGAACGACACCATTTACCTGATCGTCGTTGAAGGCGATGCGCGTCAGCGAACCGACCGAGTTGCCGGTATAGATGGCGACGATCGTGTCGAAATCGCTGCCCAGCGTGGTGATGGTGGTAGCCGTTGAGAACGGCGCCTGCCATTGATACCAGATTGTGTGGCCGGGGCTAAGGGCAGTTGCATCCGGCGGATCATGATTCGGTTCGCCGCTTTCGCTGGTGGCGCCATAGCTTGAGCCACCGACACTGCCGGAACATCCGGTGATCGTTTGCGCGTTAGCGAAGTTGTCGTTGGATGGCGGCGTAGGCGACGGCGGCGCAGGCGGAGGCGGATTGTTGTTCGTCAGGTTGAATCCAAACGAAGACAGCGCCAGCATGTCGTTGGCCGTGATCGTGCGGCGACAGCCGTCAGGAATCGCCGGATCCATAATGCCGATCGCTCCCCCACAGGCGGGAACGTGTTTCCAGTGACTAGATTGCCAACCGTCACCACCGCCGCCATCCGAACCATCCGGACCGCCGGTGGACAAACCCAACTCCGGATTGCCCGGGATGAAATCATATTGCAGTGCGTCGGGCGAACCGCCCACGGTCAGAATGCGTGGCGCAGTTGGAAAAGTTGACGTCGTCGTCCCGGTGCGAAAGCGATAAAGATCCCAAATGGCCGGCTTCGGAAGATTCGTGCCGGCGTCGGAATCGAATCCCAACGCGTGTCCAATTTCGTGCGTGGCGACGGCATCGAAATCAGTTGCGTTCCCGGTAATTCCGTTGCTCGGATCGAAATCGAAAGTGAAGTTCGAATTGAAAGCGATTTGGGCGGCATTGTCTGACGGCTGCGCAGTCGCCGGTAACAATCCAATCGCGCGCGCAATCGAGTCGTAGACATCGACGCCGCTGGCATCTCCGAGGTCGGAAGGCACCGTCGTGGCCGGCAGCAAATTGAAAATTCCCTGCTTGGTCGCGCTCCCTTCGCCGTTTGCCTGGGCCACCAGGTTCGATCGCACTGATTGGTACGGATAGGAATTGCTCGGCGCGGCGGTTGCGCCCAGCACCTGATCGGGCCAGGGGTCGCCAAAGGCCGTCGGACCAAAATCAACGTCAATGTAGATCGTGATCGGCGACATGATCACGTTCTCCCAATTCTGCGCGGCGCGATTGAAAGCCGCGGCGGCCGCAGCATTCTGTTGCAGCTGCTGCGTCCCGCGCAGCACGATAATCAAATTCGACGCTTCCGGAGCCTGGGCACTTACGGATTTATCGAATTCGAGGTGATTGATGGGACGAAGTCCCAGTTTGTCCAGGTTTCGTTCGCGGTTCTCGATTTCATCAGGCGTCGCCTCACGACAGACAACCTCGCCCAGTTGATTTCGATAGATGGTAAATTGCCGGCGAGCAGACTTCGCCGTTTCGGCAACGGCCAAATCCTGCGGACTACTCAATAACGCGTCCGGATGAAACGAGGCTTTTTCTCGTTTAGCGCGCTCGGCTTTTTCCAGTAGCCGCTCTCCGAGGATTTGACTGGTCGCGGCGAGGCGCGAATTTCTCCGGGAGGCGATCGAGGTTCCCGCGACGAGAGCCAGCAGCACGCCCAGAATTACCAAACGGCGGTTGTCCAAAATCATAAAACTACAGATTAAATAGCGAAGTTGTGTATCGCTGAAAGTGATGAGTGACGCATTGACAGTTAATTTGATGAGGCAGGTTTAGACTCGATCAAGGACCAAAACGTTGCCGGTATTCAGTTGAAGAAATGAAGGCCTTCACCATTTCGGCCGCGATGTAATCGCCGTTGAATTGATTGAGTTTGCCCAGCCAGAAATTATAGCCCTGATAATCAAGCGTGGCCTCGGGCGGATCGTAAGGGTTCCGCTGCAAATATCCAAAGTACTGAATCAGGACGAAAGCTTCGTTGTTAAGCTTGGCAGCAACCGAAGCGCTTTCCGCGACGCTTCGCAGCGCTGCGGCGCGACCGGCATTAGCGCCAGCGGCGTTGTTGGCGGCCGAAAACGCCGCGAATGCAGCGGATCTTTCTGCACCTGTCGGTGACACGCCGCTATTAGCAAATAGTGAATTCACGTATTGATCTATGTCTTGACCGGCATGCGTAGTTTGAAAAGCTGGGCGCTGCACGAATGCCAGAGCAAATGCCTGCTTGTTGGTTTCCAACTGCGCCTGCCAATTTCCCTGGCCCACGATCACCTGCGCCGGCGTGGATTGTATCTGCCGCGTGTCGGCGAGGAATGGCGCGCGATCTACCGCCACGGGTTTTGCCGGGAGATTTCCAAAGCCGACCTTGTACATCTTGTAGACGAGGTTGCCCGTCTCCTGAAATTCGATGGACAGGAAAAACGCCGCCGAGACATTGATGCGCCTGACCTCAGTACATTGGGCATCGTTGCCGCAGGTCAGGATTTGATTCGCCCAGAAATCCCAGCCGGAAGCGTCGGGTTCACGATTAAGGAAATCGAGGTAGTGACGCCGCACAAAAGAGTTCGCCGCATCGATAGGGTTAGCCGGAATCGAATATCTGCCACCGGTGTTAAGCGGGCTGGAAGTAGGACTGGGATTGCCACCCCAGGCAATTGTCTCAGCGCCAGTCCATGTCAAGGTGTGGTTTCCGCGAGCGGCCGGGGCATTTGTATCACAGGCAGCAATCCAAGTATCGGTTGCCGGATTGTAGCGCTCGCCAATATTCGAGAAAGTGCTGGTCGTGGATGAGCCTCCCCAAACCATCATCTCTTTGCCGGTCCAAACCGCCAAGTGACCGCTGCGCGGCCCGGGAGCGTTCGCCATTGGAGACCAACTGTCGGTGTTGGGATTATATTTCGCGCCAGTCGCGACAACGACGCCGGCGGGTTCCGAGCCTCCCCACACGATCATTTGAGTACCGGTCCAGACCGCGGTGGGAGCGATTCGCGCTGAAGGAGCATTTACTAAGCTGGTCGCCGTCCATGAATCAGAACTGGGGTTATATCGTCCGCCGGTATTCGTAAAGGTGTTGCCATTGCCACCCCAGATGATCATCTCGGTGCCGGTCCAAACAACTGCCTGCGTGAACCGTGGAATGGGAGCGTTGGTGTTGGTGATTGGGCTCCAACTGTCAGTTTGCGGATTGTATCGGGCGCCAGTGTTCATGATGCCCGTGTTGTTACTGCCACCCCAGACAATCATCTCGCTGCCCGTCCAGACGGCGACGTGACCGGAACGTGCCGCCGGGGCATTCACAGTGCTGATTGGTGTCCAGGTGTCACTAGTCGGATTATATCTTGCGCCGTCGGAGAAATAGTTTGCCCCACTGATGGATCCGCCGAAAATTATCATTTCACTTCCGGTCCAGACTGCGGTATGGCCGACGCGCACACTGGGCGCGTTCAACGGGCTCGTGAATGTCCAGCTATCGGTCCGGGGATTGTATCGGGCGCCGGTGCGCATTGCGTTGAAGTTCGCGTCCTGGCCGCCCCACACGATCATTTCACTCCCGGTCCATATTGCTGTATGACGACTGCGCGCGGGCGGCGCGTTCGTGGTATTCGTCGCGATCCACATGTCGTCATTGCAGGGAGGCTTCGTCCCCGGAGTCGGAGTTGGTGACGGCGTCGCCGTTGGGGTTGCAGTGGGCGTCGGTGTGGGAGTGGGTGTCGGCGCAGCCGCGGTCGTTTCGAAAGCGCCGATATCAACGACGCCGTTGATGATTCGGGGAAACGCCAAACCCCGCTGATCCGTCGTGAGCGCATTGCCGTCCTGATCCACCGCCAAAGCGTTATTGCCGGCATTAATCGCCGGACTGCCTGCCAACAGCGCGTGCGTCATCGTTGATCCACCGTTGTCGGCAAGCGGACCCAGAAGCGCATTTACATTGGTGATATTGTGACTCGTCGCGCCGGTCAGAGTGCCATTGATGGTATTTCCGATAAGATTGAAGTCAAGAGAATTGAAGCTCCCCAGCAGATCAGGTCCCAAGTTCGTTGCCGTATTACCCGCCACAAGTGTGTTCTTCAAACTGAAGGTGGCAACTCCGTTATTCAGCCCTCCGCCGTTACCGCTTCGGTTATTAGAGATTGTGCTATTCGATATCGCAAGGGTGGCGTTGTTGAAATTAAGTATTCCGCCTCCGCCGCTTCCGCTTGCGCTGTTTCCGCTGATCGTGCTGTTCACCACCTGAAGCGTAGCCCGGTTATATATTCCGCCGCCGCCGGCTCCCACGGCGTCCGCAGCATTCGAGCTCACCGTGCTGTTGATTACAACCGCAGTCCCGGCATTGTTAAGAATTCCACCACCGCCGCCGCCATTCACCGTATTCCCGGATACCGTGCAATTAGATAGGAACATGTTCCCGTTGTTGAAGACTCCCGCACCTCCAACGGTGTCGGTGTTACTGCTGACGATAGAGTTTGTAAGGTTAAGTACTCCTTGATTGTTGGTTATACCGCCACCGTCATTGTTAGCGATCGTGCTGTTTGTGATGGTGAGGGCACCGGTGCTGTTGTTGAAGATCGCGCTGCCGTTGACCGTTGTATTTCCAGTTACCGAAACGCGGTCAACGTTCAGCGTGCCGCTGTTCAGGATGGCCGCGCCATTGTTCCCAAACGTTAAATTGCCGTTTGAAAGTATAAGTCCGCCACTGATATTCACCGTCCGGCCACTAAGGACGTTGAAAATTCTGAAGTTGGGCGTACCCACCTGGGTGCTGCGTTGAATGGTGAGCACGCTGTTAACCGGCCCCTTCAGATTGACGTTGTGATTAAGGTCGGGCAGAGCCGTGTTCAGATTGATGACAGTGGTAATAGCACCCATATCGATGTCGATAGTCCCACAAGTCGTTAGGGCGTTGGCCTCCTGAATTGCAGCACGAAGCGTGCAGACACCGTCGGTTGAGAGACAGACCCCATCGCCGGGATTTTTGTCAGGCGAATCACCGTTGTCATTCAGAAAACGTCTACTGAAGCACGGCTGGGCAGTCGGGCTTGGCGTGGGTGACGGAGTCGGCGTGGGTGTCGGTGTAGGTCCCGCACCGCAACCCGTCCAATTAAGTTGGACGCTTCCTGCATCACCAGCCCACCCATCAACCACAATCATGTAGGTCGTGCCGGATGTGGCGCTGAACGCAACGCTGCTGGTGCGGATGACGCCGTTTTGGACGTCGTCGTTGAAAGCGAGTCGCGTCAGCGAATTCACCGTGGTTCCGGTGTAGACCGCCAGAATCGTGTCAAAGCCACTGCCCCCGGTAGTAATCGTAGTACTGCCCGAGGAAGGCGCTTGCCATTGATACCAGATTGTGTGACTCGGACTGAGCGAAGTTGAATCGGACGGATCGTGACTCGGCTCGCCGGCTTCGCTGGTGGCGCCAAAAGTCGATCCGGCGGTGCTTCCGCTACATCCGGTGACTACCGCGGCGTTGGCGAAATTGTCATTCGCCGGTGGCGTTGGGGAAGGCGGCGGCGGGGGCGGCGGTGCGCTGTTAGTCAAGTTATAGCCGAACGAAGCGAGCGCCAGAGTATCGCCGGCCGTAATCGTCCTACGACAGCCGCTCGGAATCGCGGGATCCATGATCCCGATCGGAGTGACGCAGCCAGTAACATGTTTCCAGTGGCTTGATTGCCACCCATCGCCTCCGTTTACGGTCGAACCGCTGGGCCCCCCGGTCGACAAACCCAACTCAGTATTGCCGGGTATGAAATCGTATTGCAGAGGATCGGGCGACCCGCCGATCGTCAGAATTCGCGGCGCAGTGGAGAACGAAGACGAAGTGGTGCCAGTACGAAACCGATAAAGATCCCAGATGGACGGCTTGGCAATGTTGAGCCCCGCCTCGGAATGAAAACCCAAAGCATGTCCAATTTCGTGCGTGGCAACGGCGTCAAAATCGATCGCGCCACTCGTTATGCCGTCGCTCGGATCAAAGTCGAAGGTAAAACCCGAGTTGAAAGCGATGCTTGACGCTTCGTCCGTCGATTGAGCAGTGGCGGGCAACAACCCAATCGCGCGCGCGATCGAGTCCGACACATCGACGGCGCCAGCGTCACCCAAATCTGTCGGCAAGGTGGACGACGGCAATGCATTAAAGATTGCCTGCTTGGTTGGGTTGCCCTCGCCGTCTGCTTCGGCGATTAGGTTTCCACGAACGGATTGATATGGATACGAACCGCTCGGCGAACGCGTCGCGCCGAGCACTCCGGAAGGCCACGTCTGTCCAAAGTTTGTCGAACCAAAATCGACATCGAGGTAGATGGTGATCGGCGACTTGATGATGCCTTCCCAGTTTTGTGCCGCCCGAGTGAAAGCCGCGGCGGCGGCGGCGTTCTGTTGCAGCTGCTGTGTCGCGCGTAGCACGATGATCAGATCATTCGCTTGAGGAGATTGACCGCTGATCGATTTGTCCAACTCGAGGTGATTTATTCGACGCAGATTGAGATTTGTGAAATCCGCTGCTTCACGTGCTTTTATTTCATCAGCCGTGGCCTCGCGACAGACAATTTCACCGGCTTGGTTGCGGTAAATAGTGAATTCGCGACGAGATGGTTTGACGCTTTCGAAATTCTGAAATTGGGCGCCGGGCGGAATGACGAGACTCGCCTGGGCGGTTTCCTTTCGGATCGTTTTTTCAGGGAAAGCGATCGGCGTCGCCGCAGCAGCGGACGATGCCGTTGTGCGGCGTGAGGCGACCGCAGTTGCGACTACGATCACTACCAGAACACTAAGAATGGTGAGGCGGCGACGATCAAGAATCATAAGTTATAGACTCTTTGCGGAAATCCTGGACTTCGTTAGTGGGACCTTATTGATACTTTCAAGGGACAACTATTGGGTGCGCTTCGCTAACCTGAAATTGCGGCCAACCTCTGTCTTATGCTCGCGTGGTGGAAGTGGCAAATCGCGACGGCCAGCGCATCGGCGGCATCGTGCGGCTCGGGAATGGAGGTTAGCGAAAGCAGCACCCGGACCATCTGCTGCACCTGTTGCTTCTCAGCGTTGCCGTATCCGGCGACGGTTTGCTTGACCAATCGCGGAGCATACTCGCCAATTTCCAAGGCCGCCTTTTCGGCAGCCAGCAGCGCGACACCGCGCACTTGGCCGAGTTTCAGGGTGACCTTGGGATTGACCGAATAGAAAGCCTCCTCAATCGCGCAAGCATTAGGTTGAAGGCGGTCAATAACTTCCTCCAGCGCCTGGCTGATCTTTAAGAGTCGGGAAGAAAAAGTTGCTGAGGAAGAGAGTTTGATGGCGCCGAATTCGATCAGGCGATATTTCTGACCGTTGCTGTCGCCTTCGACGACGCCCCAGCCGGTGGTCTCACTGCCTGGATCGATTCCCAAGACACGCACAGGCGGAATCTAACATATGCCTTCCGCCGCTGTCAGTAAATTTGGAGTGCGCCGGCAGAGCGCAGCGGCGACGGCGCACTGCAAATTCCGTCGCCCATCTAGGCTGCGGCCATGTCAGCTTCGCTCATGTCAAAATTGGCTGAGACCTTCTGCACATCGTCGTGATCTTCGAGGGCTTCCATTAGCTTAACCATCTGGTTTGCCTGCGAGCCTTCGAGCTTGATGTAGTTCTGCGGGACCATTTCGACTTCGGCCACCTGGGGAGTTATGCCCGCAGTTTTGATTGCACTCTGCACCGATTCAAACGAATCAGGTGAGGTGATGATTTCCCAGTTTTCATCATCGTCGCGGATGTCTTCCGCGCCGGCATCGATCGCCAGATCGAACAATTCGTCTTCGGCCTTCGCGGTTTTCTCTACGACCAGATAACCTTTTTTGTCGAACATCCAACCGACTGATCCTGCCTCTCCGAGGTTGCCGCCGTTCTTGGAGAATATGTGACGAAGCTCCGCCACGGTCCGATTGCGATTGTCGGTCACCGACTGAATCAACAACGCCACGCCGCCGGGGCCATAGCCTTCGTACGTGATCTCTTCATAGTTGACGCCTTCTTCTTCGCCGGTGCCCCGGCGAATTGCGCGATCGATAGTCTCGTTCGGCATGTTGCCGGCTTTCGCGTCTGAAATGGCCTTGCGCAGACGCGCGTTGGCATCCGGGTCGCCCCCGCCGGTGCGTGCCGCAACCGTCAGTTCCTTAATGAATTTGGTAAAAAGTTTCCCGCGCTTGGCGTCCAGCGCGCCTTTCTTGTGCTTAATCGAATGCCACTTCGAATGTCCCGACATTAGCGAATTAGATCCTTACTTTTTGGATTGATTTTGACCGGAGAATATATCACATCCGGCTGAAGTAATGCCTCGGCGCCGGAAGCTGAAGTCACTTCAGCTTCTCATACTCAGCACGCGCCGCAACCAGGGCGGGAAGGCTGGCGTCTGCGTCTTTCCAAAGTGTAAATAAATCCTGATAAGCCGTGCGACCACTGGCGAAGTCACCGGCGGCGACGTGGGCGCGCGCCAAACCAAGTTGGGCCAACGGATACAAAGGCGACGTTGGATGCCAGCCACGATGCGAGAGAATTGTTTTGAATTCAGCGGCAGCCTGTGGGCCGTTCTTCAATTTCAAATATGCCTCACCGCGAAGATACTGCGGCCAGTAGTCGCCAAAGGCTTCGTAGCGGCGGGTCGTCTCGAGCAGCTGAATGGCCGGCACCGCATTACCTTTGCTAAGTTCGGTTTGTGCCCGAATGATTGGAAGCCAACTGGCATCGAGCAAAGTGTCGAGCGGGAAACTCTTTGACAGTTCATCCACCAGGGTCTGCGCCAGCGCTGCCTGACCGCACCGGGCGTAAACATTCGCGGCACTGATCAGGTTTCCCTGTTCGCGTGAAAGGACGAGCGCCTGTTTGGTTTGATCGACCGCTTGACCACAATCACCAAAGACTGCGTTCCGGGTCGCCTCACCTAACATCCACTGAGACATTGTCTCTTTTGTCTCCGGATGGCGAATCATGCCGACGGCGCGTTCAGTCAGTCGGTCAGCCTCTGCCAATTTTCCCTCGAACGCGGCTGCCTGCGCTTGCCAGATGACTCCTGTCGCCCCACTGCCCGGTGTACCATTCGCCCAATCAAGTTGCTCTTTCATCAAGGCGGCGTCGTTCTGGAGGAAACCAAGCTGATAGAGCCGGGCGTGCATGTTCGTGCTTTCGCGTCTTATTTGCTGCGCCTTCAGCAGAACATTCTTCGCTTCCTCGAACCTATTAAGTTCAATGAAGGCGACGCCCAGATTCACATAGCCGCGTGCATCGTTAGGGTTGAGCTCGATCGCTTTCTTGCCCTCCGTCACTGCCAGCTCAAATGGCCCAACTGTCGTGTAGCGATTGCTGAGTAGATTCAACGGTTCCCAGTCGCGGGGATAAGATGTCTTCCACTTGTCCAGTTCTTTGATGTGTTCATCCCATTGACCGGTGACGCCACCAAAGTAATTCGACGTGATGATAAATTTCTCGCGCTCGCTGACCCGATCGCGTAGCTGGTAAGCCTTGATGAACTCAGCGCGCGAGGCCTCGAGCTTTTTCTGGTTGTTGAAGCAGGTCGCTAGACGGGCATGCGCGATGGCAAAGTTCGGATCGATTTCAATCGCCTTCTGATAAAACGGAATCGCGCCGCCGTAGTCGAGTTGAGAATGCAGCTGCATGCCCAGCGAATACTGCCGCAGCGCTTCCAATGACGAGGTGGTGACATTTTCGATCGGAGCGTCGAAGGCTTTGATGGTCCCCAGCGACTCGCCGAGTTTTTCGCGCAGGCGCGAAGCCGCGGGACCCAATGACTTCAACACTTGCTCTTTGCCGTCAACCTCAAACTGCTCGCTGGCGATCATGTCGCCGGTTTGTGAGTTGACGGCTTCAAGCAAAACGACGTAGTGCGATCCGAAGCTCGAAATCGTCCCGAGCAACATGGCCTTGATGCTCTGCCGCGCGCAGATTGACTTCCCGACATCGCGGGAGATGCGCGCGTCAGATTCCAGGTGCATTAGCTTCAACTGCTCACGCACGCGCTCTTCCGAGAAGATATTGAGAAACGGCGATTGACCAAGTTGTACGGCCAGCGCCTGCTTCAGCGTGTCGTCGAAAACCGTGTCGCCGGTGGTGTTGGTAAAGTCAGTGAGCAGGATGGTGTCCTTTTCAGTCAGTACGTTCTGCTTGCGAATTACCGTCAAGTAGAAGACTGCGGCCGCGGCAATCGCCAGGACCAATACGGCGATGGCGACTTTCTTGTGACGTTTGATTTCGGTGACGACATATTCCGCGCTCGACGCGCGCGTCTGCGCCACATTCGCCACCCCCGAACTCGCGAGCGCCGGATTGACGGTAGTGTGGACGGTAGTCTGCGCCGTCATCGGCGGACTGGTGCCAAGAACCTCGGTGTCCGCCATCCCGGCAAAAGCCGAGCTGAATCTCTCCGGTCCCATCGAACGCTCGAGTTCACTCTGAAATTCAATTCGCTGTTTGAGCTTCTTTAAATCAGACTCGAGTTCCTTGATTGTCTGATAGCGCTCCTCGACATCCTTGCGCAGCGCCTTCAGCACAATCCATTCAAATTCCGGCGGTGCGTTGGGCGCGAACCGGGCAATTGGTGGCGGGTCGTTCTTGGCAATCGCCACGATGACGTCGGTCTTGGTCTCACCGTGGAAAGGCGGACGACCGGTAGCCATCTCATAGAGCACCACGCCCAGGCTCCAAATGTCAGTGCGGGCATCGACTGGTTTGCCGCGCGCCTGTTCGGGTGACATGTATTGCGAGGTTCCCAAAACCATGCCGGCGTCGGTCTGCACCAGCGCGCGCGTGACCGCTTCGGTGTCGGTATCGTCAGACGCCGGTTTTTCCATCAGCTTCGCCAAACCGAAGTCGAGCACTTTCACGTGACCGCTGCGACGAATCATCACGTTTTCCGGCTTGATGTCCCGGTGGATAATGCTGGCCGCGTGAGCCTCTTCAAGCGCCTCCGCGATCTGAATGCCGACGTTCAGCACATCCGTGAGTTCCATGGGCGGACCGCCGAGACGGTGACGCAGAGTTTCACCATCAACGAACTCAGTCGCGATGAAGTGACGGCCGGCTTCATCGCCCATTTCATAAATTGTGAGGATGTTCGGATGGTTCAGCGCCGAAGCGGCGTAGGCTTCCTGATCAAAACGATTGAGACGATCCCGATTCTGCGTCAGTTCCTTCGCCAGCAGTTTGAGCGCAACTTTGCGGCCCAGTTGCGTGTCCTCGGCGAGGTAGACTTCGCCCATGCCGCCGGCACCGAGCTTTTCGAGAATCCGATAACGACCAATGTTGTCCAGGTCCATACGGGGGATTAGCTGACCTTATTAAATTCTTCCCACGTCGCAACGGTCGGGTTTGTCACGCGAATGATCTTTTGCTTCGAACTGGCTCCCGAAATCAGGGTCACGGAAGCGCGTGATGTCTTGAATTTCCTGGCGAGAAACCTCACGAGTTCCTCATTTGCCGCACCTTCGACGGGCGGCGCTGCAACTCGCACCTTTAACGCGCCGTCATGCAACCCAACAATCTCGCTGCGCGATGCTCGTGGCACGACGCGGACAGTGAAAGTAACGCCGGCCGAATCTGCGCGATACCACGGCACAACGAATTCTAAATCGTAACTCGTGAATCGTAAATCGTCAGAAGAACTGCACGGGCCAATCGCGTAGCAGAGTTGAGGCCACCGCCATCTGACAAACCCATACGATCGCATAAGCAATCAGCGGCGAAATATCCCACATGCCAACCGTCGGGACAATTCGCCGCAGCGGGCCGAGTAATGGCTCGGTTATCCTAATCGTGAACCGCATCAGGCGATTTGTATAGCTGGCGCCAATCCAGGAAAAAATGATGCGCACTAAAATGGCCACGGTGAACAGCCCGAGCAAACCAAACAAGAGATATCCGGCAACACCGGCGCCAGCGCTCGCTCGATGACTGGTCGTCGCAAAAATGACGCCCGCGATGGTGTTGAAAATGTTTCCGGCCGTTTGCACCAGCACCAACCAGACGGCGATGAGCATAATCACGACCACGAGCGGCGCGACTTTTGGATCAAGCCTGAACCCGCGAAGTATGGCCCGCGCCGGCAGCATGACGGGCTCAGTGGCGCGTCTGACGTTGCGATAGTGCCACGTAAACGGATTGACCTCGGTGTAATCAAAAATCGCCCGCAGAATTACCAGAACGACCGCCACCACCACCATGAGCGTGATTGCCGTGCGAATGAAAAAGTAGATTAGTCCTAGAGCAACCATAATTGTTGGGGATCCGAAGTTCCTGGTCCAGCGTCAAACAACCCGCACCCCGAACTCCTAAGTCTGAAGGTCATTCCCTCTCGCCAAAAATCGCTGTGCCGACACGCACCATGGTCGCACCTTCCTCGATGGCGATCTCGAAATCGTGTGTCATCCCCATTGACAGTTCACCGTTACCGTCCGCAAAAGCGCCTTGAGCTCGTAACTGATCCCTCAGTTCACGTAACCGGCGAAAGAATGGCCGCACACGCTCAACCTCTTCAAAGAACGGCGGCAGCGTCATCAACCCCAGCAGACGCAAAGATGGACATTTCTGAACTGCGGCGAGCACTTCTCCAAGTCCAGCTTCATCCACCCCCGTTTTCGTCGATTCATGCCCGAGATCCACTTGAACCAGCACCGGTAATGACTCGCGATTAAGTTCCTCACAGACGCGATTCAGCCTCGCAGCCAGCGCAGCCGAATCAACCGAATGAATTACATCGAATAATTCAACCGCCCGGCGGGCTTTGTTTGATTGCAGGTGACCAATCAGGTGCCACCTGGCCGCCTCGCGACCTACGATCGGGATCTTCTCTTCAGCCTCCTGCACCCGGTTCTCGCCAAAGTCTGTCAGGCCTTCAGCGATGGCCGTCTGAATGGCCTCAGCCGGATGAGTCTTGCTAACGGCTACGAGCGTGATCTCCGTCACGCTTCGATTTGCCCGGTGCGCCGCGGTCGTGATTCTCTCGCGCACGCGCGCAATTCGATCAGACAGGCTGCTCGTTTCAGTTATCGCAGTCGGCATCGTTTGAAATTCAACTATAACAATGCCGCAAGGCGAAGGCTAACAATCGAAAGCTATAATAAAGGCGAACGCATTCTCTCCTCATACCCCTTAATAATTGATTGGGAGGCATTATGCAGAAGAAGTTTTGCTCGATCACGAAATGGTTTTTGCTGGTTGCGCTGGTCGTTGTGACCTTGCCTGCGATGACGTCCGCGCAGAGACGTTGGGTCGTGGTGCGACCGCGTTCTCAACGCGTAGTAGTCTACCGGCCACAGTCGCGCGTAATCTACCGGCAAACCTACAGCACGCCTTATTACAACTACGGCTACACACAGCCTTACTACGGCACTCGCTATTACAGTTACGGCTATCCGACGCCCTACTACGGCACCGGCTACTCGACCACATACGCGCAGCCGTACTATGCGAACCCTTACGCTTATACGAGGGTCTCGCCAACTTACGATTCCAGCTATCGCACATACCGGCCGCGACACCGGCGTAGCGGGGTGCGCTTTGGAATTTATTTGAGATAGGAACCGGTACTCTCCCCATTTTTCACAGGAGGAGAAAGAAATGAAAACGACAAAACTTAGAATTGGATTCGCCCTGTTGCTTTTGACCCTGGTATCAGCTTCAGCCTTTGCGCAAGGTCGGGGCCGAGGGGTCGGCCTCGGAAGAAGATCGGACGTCTTTACCAATGGTCCTGGACGAATCGACCGTATTAACGGACGCGGACGTAATCAGGATTGGAAGTGCAGCGTGTTTGTGAATTGCCACGACGCGCGCGATGGACGTTGGGATGGACGCGGGCCGCGAATGAGCACCAACCGCATTTTCTCCGGACGCGGCGATCGGATCGGATATCGCAGATACAACATGAATGATTATTGGCGTCGTCGCCATGCGACATACGGAACGCGACGTACATGGATACGGCGGGATCGGTAATCGGTCGCGATGACGGCAGCCGGCGGAGAATCGAACCGGCGTCATGATTCGATTCTCCCATATCGGGCTGCTCCTCACTGATTTCGTGCTCCCAGATTCTGACTTCCTTCTTTTTCTTTAGACAATCGCGCGCCCGGCGGCTGGCACAAAGATTGTTGCGGCCACCGCGGATTTCTCCGACGGTTGTTCCAAATCCATCGATTTCCTAACGAATCTCTGGGAGGGTTTATGAATATTCCGACAACGCGGCGAACAATGCCGTTCGCGGTCCTGTTTACTTTGATGGTTATCGTGGCTTTACCGATAGCGTCTTATGCGCAGGGGCGGGGAAATGGCCGGGGCGGAGGTCCCAATCTTGACAAGAAGTGCGCCAAGTTCGTGAACTGCCACGACGCGCGCGACGGTCGCTGGGATGGTCGCGGTCCCGCCGTGAATCAGGGAGTCAATCCCACCATATTTCAAATTCCGCAACAGCCCAACATCGGGGTATATCGCCGTGGTCGAGATCAGGACAATCAAGTTTCGTATCCGCGCTCGCGAAATCGCCGGGTGAATCGAGACCGAGACGCGGGCACCAGCGGCAATGACAACGATACCTGGCGGCGGCGCCGAGACAATTCTGACCCTACCGAGACTCGGGACCGGCGCACACATCGGCGTAATCGCACTAATGTCATCGATTGAGCTGGAGGTTGCTTGACACCCCACAAACGCGTTCGTAAGATCAGACTCCGTTCGCGGATGTGGCGGAACTGGCAGACGCGCAGGTCTCAGAAGCCTGTGATGGTGACATCGTGGAGGTTCAAGTCCTCTCATCCGCACCAGAAAGTTGAAAGGCGAGTCGGTTGACTCGCCTTTTGGTTTGGGGCGCCGCAATCACGACAGTGACTAGTTGCTCCGCCTTAATTTCCCGCCGATCAAAACCCCAATCACGCCGATGAAGGGAGCCGTGAAAGGAACCCAGCGTGGTTCTTCGGCCTTTTGCATCGCTTCCAGCATCGGAACATCGCCAGTCGTTCTCACCGCCCCAGTCCGCGGCACCATCAGCGTGGGGATCGAGAGCAGAAGTCCCAGGACAAAGACAACAATTGCGAGCACGGTCACAGCTTTTGCTCTCTTGGCGATCAAGGCACAAATAAAGCCACCCATGATCGCGATGATCAGATTGACGACCAACCCGGTGGCAATCCATTGAGTCGACGCCTGAAAAGATCCCGGTTTGAAAGCGTGGTCAGCTCCGACCAGCATGTACTCGGCGGTTATGGCCACAGAGATCAAGACGAACATCGCAACGTAGCCGACAATAACTCCGATAATTGTCCGGGCCATCGCTCTGTACTTCGCCTCAAGATCGTTTCAACTTGCCGCCGACTATCACGCCGATCGCGCTGATGAACGGAAAAGCGAACGGGCACCAAATCGGATAGTAGGCGAGTTGCGCCGCCTGCATTGACGGCACGTCACCGGTGCGCACGAGTTTGGAATTTACATTCGCCTTCAACATTGCTGGAATTGCCAGCAGGACACCTAGTACCAGCACCACCACGGCCAGGGCCAGGGGCGCACGTCCGCCTTTGGCAATCAACGCGCAGACCAGGCCGGCAAGCGCACCGGTGATTAGGATGATCCCAAACGTGCTCGCAATCCATTTCATGGACGCTAAATATAATCCCGGCTCAAATGCCCCATCTGCACCCAGGATGGCGTACAAGGTAACGAACGCACAAAAATTCAAAATGAACATCAATACGTAGCCGACTATTACTCCTATGATTGTCCGAGCCATACAACCTTCTTTCTTGGGAACTGACCTTGAAATTCCTGCAGCCTTTATCACAAAGCGAATCGAGCGGCAAGCTCATTGTTTGGCGATGGCGGCGCGTCCGCCCCGCAGGACATACTTTTGAATCTTCCCCGTCGCCGTCTTTGGTAATTCCGAAACGAAGTTCACCCGGTGCGGCGCTTTGAAATGAGCAAGGTGATCCCGCGCGAACTTACGCAGTTCAGCTTCATCAGCCGTCGCGCCCTGCTTGAGCACGACAAACGCGTGCGGCGCCTCGCCCCAACGGTCGTCAGGCAAGCCAACGATGGCCACTTCCTGCACCGCCGGATGGCGCAGCAGCACGCCCTCGACTTCAACCGACGAAATGTTTTCTCCGCCGCTGATAATCACGTCCTTGAGCCGATCGCGAATTTCGATGTAGCCGTCGGGATGAACCACCGCCGCATCTCCGGTATGAAACCACCCGCCCCGCATCGCCTGCGACGTCGCCTCAGGATCGTTGTAATAACCCGCCATTACCACGTTGCCGCGCACGACGATCTCGCCCGAGGTCTCACCGTCAGACGGAACTTCGATACCATGATCGTCAATCACTTTTGTTTCACCGGAGGTAATCAACTCGACGCCCTGGCGGGCTTTTATGGTCGCGCGATCAGAGAGGTCAAGGCTCGCGTGTTCAGCGCGCGGTTCGCACACGGTTATGAATGGCGTCGTTTCGGTCAGTCCGTAAACCTGCGTGACCACCCATCCCAACTCGTCTTCGAGCCGCTCGATTGTGGACGCGGCCGGCGGCGCGCCGGCAGTCAGCACGCGCAGCCCGCGCGGCGCACTTCTTCTGGCCTCTGCGTCAGCATTCGCTAAACGAATGAGGACGGTCGGCGCTGCGCACAGCATCGTGATGCGTTCGCTCGCCAGCAATTCAAATACGCGCAGCGGATCGACTTTTCGCAAACAAACGTGCGTCGCCCCAACCGCCGTCACCGTCCAAACAAAGGTCCAGCCGTTGGCATGAAACATCGGCAACGTCCAAAGATATCGATCAGCACACGACATATGTTCGTGTACCAGCGTACCCACGGAATTCATGTAGGCGTTGCGATGAGTAATCATCACGCCCTTCGGACGCGAGGTTGTGCCGCTGGTGTAATTAATCGTCAGCAGATCGCTTTCATTGATTTCAGCGGGGTGAAAGTCGGCCGAGCTCTCAGCGATTAGTTTCTCGTAATCAAGCCATCCTTCCGCTGATCCTTCGAGCGCCACAAAATACTTGACGGCATTTAACTGCGAACGGACGCTATCAATCGCCGCCAAATAATCAGAATGCGCGCAAACGACCTCAGCACCGCTGTGATTGATAAGGTAGACAAAGTCGTCCGGAGTCAGTCGATAATTAATCGGAACCAACACGGCGCCGATTTGCGGTACGGCATAGAACGATTCCAATTGCGAGTGCGTGTTCGGCGCGATGTAGGCCACGCGGTCGCCTTTGGCGATGCCCAGTTTCTGTAATGATGCCGACCAGCGATCGCAACGATCGAAGAACTGTTCGCAGGTCAAACGCAGCTCGCCATCGACGACGGCTTCGCGGCCGCCGTACAACTTGCGCGCGCGGCGGGCGAATTCCAAAGGCGTTAAAGGTGTTTCCATTTGGAGTGCGCCGCCAGAGCGCAGCAGCTACGGCGCTTTGAATAAACATTTGGAGCGAAAGCAAACCGATCCAAAGCGGTGTCGCCGCTGCGCTTGGCCACCGCACTCCAAAGAAGCCGGCAGAAATTTACCAGCGACGAACGAAGTGAACAAGATGAAACTAGTGCGGCCTGGCCGCGAACGGTTTGTTCGGCTTAGGTGGAGGAGGCAAGTCCTTGAGGCACTGGTCAGCAAGCGAGAGCGTAGTCAGACCTCGAATCGATTTATCGCTCAAATTACTCGCCAGATAAAGCGTCCCATCGAAATCGAGTTTCCCCATTTCACGAAAGACGACTTCCGGACTGAACCCCGGTGTCTGCAATCCGCGATAACTTCCGAAAGCCTTGCCCTCGATCTTCAGATTGATTCGATCACCCGATAAGTCGATCGACGGAATATTGTTCATGGTCTTGATCACGTCGCCCAGCAAAGACACCGCGCGATTCGCATCGATGGTGCTGTAGAGATGAACCACGACCAGCAGGGCGCGCGCTTTAACTTCCGAGTCCGAGGATTTGGCAACCGTATCGATGACATCTTCCAACATCTCGCGCACGTCCGCGTCGTTCTTCTTCAGTTTCAAAGATTCGTCGGCGATCTTGGCGTAGAGATAGGCGCGCTGATCGGGTTCTTCAACCTTGGCCGCCAGCCGCCGCGCTTCATCGACCCTCTTGTCCTTGAGCAGCTTTTGCGAGCGATTGAAAAAAGCGAGGCTCATTACCTGCTTGCGTAATTTGATGTCCTCGATTTTCATGCCGGCCGCTTCAAGCTTTTCGATGCTCTCCGTTCCCGTTTCGCCGGCGTTCATCACTGCCAGCGCAATTCTGGCCTCGCGCGTGTCGGCATTCGCCAATTTGTCAGCCGCTTCGATGATTTCGTCGAATGTCTGTTTGGGCTGTTCCTTCAGCGAATCGGTCGTACGCCGCTGTTCGGGCTCGGTCAGCAAGGCGGCGATGTCTCTTCGCGCTTCAGCAATCTGCGCCGCGATCTCCGGCTGCGAACCGGCGATTAAAGGCTCTACACGGCTCAAAGCCATAAAGACCTGGCTGTTCTCAGTCCAACGCGCGCCGGCTCTGGGCGTCACAGGATTTTGGATTAGCTCGCGCGCGCGGCCTAACAGCGTCGAGACAAACAGTCTCTGCAGCGTCGGGTTCGGCGCCAAACCATTCGGCACCTGGTAGATCGTCCACATCGGCATTTCGCCAATTTCCCGATTGGCGGCAAACGGATACGACGATAAATACAGAAACTGATCCATCGGCGCGCGCGAGTAAGCAGCCAGCGCTTCTGTATAAAATTGATCCGCCAGCGACCGATTGGACTCCGACAATTTGAAAAGGAAAAATGGCATATACATCGTGGCCGGGTACTGCAAAGTGCTGCGCGCGAACTGCAATGCCGTCTGCTGATCGGCGCCAAGCACTCCGAGTGCGATGCCCATCAGCTTTTCGCTGGTGCGCGCAGCCTGCGGATTGGTCTCCGCTTTTTCCTTCGCCGCCTGGTCTTCGGCTTTCGCAGCTTCGGCTGCGGCTTCTTCATCAAGAATCTGCCGCGACAGTTTGCGGGCCCACGCCGAATCTCGTTTAGCTATCGCGGTGATGACAGTGTAACGATGATCGACACCCTGGACTCGCAAGCGGCCATCGCTCGTATCGGGCGCGCCTTTCTCCTTGAACAGACGCGTAGCTAAGTCGAAGGCATCAGTGAAGGTCGCGCGTGCCTGCTCCTGCTCCGCTGTCCACATCAAATCCGCGGCCCGCAGGTTCAGCGTGATTCGCTTCGCGTCGCTATCGATTGTCTTACTCAAATCAACCTGGCGATGAATGAGGCTGAGAACGTTGTCGCGCGAACAGGATGACTGCGGCGTGAGCGCTGGTTCTTTATTCTGCGCCACCGCGCTAACGCCAAACGCGGCGACCACAAACATGAGTGGTATTAGCTTCAGGGGACGAATGATACTCATCGAACCAGAGTCTGCGACTTCAGCTTCTCAGCCAACAGGGGAATGATTTTTCGCGGCACGTCGATCGCGGCCTTGATGTGTCGCGCATGCGTGAAGTGACCGGCGACGTAAATGCCCTCCACGTTGGTCTCAAAAGTGTCGGGATTATACACGGGAACCTCGCTCATCTTTCCAGGTTCTGTTCTGACGCCCAGTTTTTTTAGTATGGACAGGTCGGCGTCTGCGCCGATTAGCACGAAGACCACGTCATTTGGAATCGTTATCGATCCGCCGTCTTCCGCGGTCAGTCGCACTGAATCCTCAGTAATCTCATCGATTTGCTTATACAGAATTACCCGCAGACGGCCTTCATCAACCTCACGATCGAGCGGCGTCCGCACCCAATGCTTCATTGCGCCGGCTTTCGGATCGCGGTTCTCCCAGTCTTCGCGCCAAATGGCCATCGTGGTGCGCGCGCCTTCTTCCGAAAGAAACAAGGCGGCTTCCGCCGCGCTGTTGCCGCCGCCGACGACCAGTGCCTCCTTGCGCACGTAGGCATAAGGATCGACGAAACGATGATGGACTTTGGCAAGATCTTCGCCGGGAATGTTCAGCCGGCGCGGATACTCCATCGCCCCAATCGCGAATAGCACGTTGCGCGCGTGATAAGTGCGCTGATTCTGGTCGTTATGAAATGCGAGGCCCCGGGTTTCGACCACAAAGGTTTCGCCCTCACGATTAACGGCTGTTACTTCCTCACTGGTGTTGATGCGCAAGTCGTGATCGAGGACGAAATGAATGTAATGCGAGAGCAACTCTTCGCGGGTCGGCTTCTCGCGCACGGGATGCAGCGAACCCTCGCGCATCTCCAGTTCGTTCGGCGTGGAAAACATCGTGCGACCGACAGGATATTGACGGATGGTGTTGGCGATCGTTCCTTTCTCAATGACCAGATAAGAGAGACCTTGTTGTGCGGCCGCCTCGGCGGCAGACAGACCTGACGGTCCCGCGCCGATGATTACGAGATCGAGAATTTCCGCGCTCATCTTCGATTGAGATTTTCTCTAGTCATCCGTTCACGCCTGGGAACGCTAATCAACGAATTTACCAAACCTCGCTACACCTTCGATGGTCAATGAAGCCTTCCTTCAATCAATCGTCATACGATCTAAATAAGGCTTCGATATTTCTACGATTCTAAGTAAGTCATCTCGCTGCCTGTTTGAAGAGTCGTACTTGTCGAATCCCACCTCGACCTTAATCAAGGGGCAACTCTTTAGAGTGAAATACTGGGCGGTCGGAGTTTGGATTCCGCCATTCGGCCAAAACAGTTTGAGCAAATCGGCGCGCGTCATCCCAGGTCTGATCGACGTCGCTTCTTTATATCTCTCTTCAAGCCATTGCTGATGGGCCTTGTCTTCGGTGTTTTGATCCTGAGGGAGACGGTGCGTTGCAACGAACATCAACAAACCCGAAATGAAAAATATGGCCAGCTTCATCTCATACCTCGCGATCTCAAAACTCCAACACGCCGCGCGCGACCACTACCGACTCGCCGCTCACCTTGACCTCGTCAACCCTCCTGGGCGCACCTTTGACTTCCAAACCAATCCGGCTGGGACGATTAATAAAATCACCTTGTTCAATCCCAAACTTGTAAACGCCATCCACCGGATCGACCCGGGTCGCGTCGTGATAAACGAGGTAACCGCCCAGCGGTCCGGCCGCGCTGCCCGTCGCCGGATCTTCACCGATGTTTTGGCCCACAAAGAATCGCGCGTGCGCCCGCGCATCGCCAATTTCCATCGTCTCGCGCGTGAAGGCATAACAACCAGTCGCGCCGGAACCAGTAAACCCGTTGCGCGCGTAGACTTCTTCCAGCAGCGAAACATTGGGCCGGCACCGTCCGAGATCGGCCAGCGATCGAATAGGCACGATCAACATCGTGTTGCCGGTCGCACACGCCTGAATCGGCAAAGTTTCGTCCAGATCTTCGCGCGACAATCCGAGCCCGCGCGCAATGTCGGCCTGATCGTTCCAATCATCGATCTCGGCTGTGATTTCCCATTTACCCTGCGTCATCGTCACGCGCACGGGGTCGCCGTCTTTGAAATCAATTTCGATCGGCAGGACGCCGATGCCGACTTCATGTTTCAGGTGCACCCGGCCGCTGCCGCCTTCCGGCGGTGGCACCACGCCTTCGCGCGCCAGGCAATTCCACGTGCCGGCAATCGGATGGCCGGCGAAAGGCAGTTCGCTCGTCGGCGTGAAAATGCGCAGACGCCGCGTCACGCCTTCTTTGTCCGACGGCACCACGAACACCGTCTCCGAGAGATTCATTTCGCGGGCAATCTGCTGCATCTGCTCACCGGTGATTCCCTCAGACTCGGGGAAAACCGCCAGCGGATTACCGGCAAAAGCTTGATTAGTAAAAACGTCCAGTTGAATGAAATTGTATTTTGGCAATGTGTGCTTCTCACAGTGCGCGACACCAGCGCGCGACTTCATCCATCACCTCTTCATAAACCTGCTGCTGCGGTTTCAAGCTTTTCGGTACTTTGAATGAATGATCTCCCGCTTCGACGACATACAGGTCTGCTTTCAAGCGATGCTTCTTAATAATCGCCTTGATTTCATCTTCCGTTCCAAACGCGTCGCGCGCCCCCTGCACAAACAGCATCGGCGCTTTCATCTTTGGCAAATGCTCGTCACGCATCTTGTCCAAACGTCCCGGCGGATGCAACGGATAACCTAGATAAACCAGGCCGCCGATGCCCGCCGATTCTTCAGCCGCGACTTGTGAAGCAATGCGCCCACCCATCGATTTGCCGCCGATCACGAGTGCGTTACCTTTCAACTTCTGGTGGCGCGACGCCGCTTCTATGACCGCGCGATAACATGCTTCCAATTTCGCTTTCGGATCAGGCGCGCCGCGCTTCTGCTCCTTGTAGATGAAGTTGAAAGTCATCGCGTCGAGCCCGCGCGCTGCCAATCCCTCAGCGGCCATCCGCATGAAGCCGCTCATTTGATCGGCGCCGGCGCCGTGGCCGAGCACCAGCGTTATACCGGCGCGATCCTTCTTCGCTGCCGGATACAACATCGCGCTCACCGAGTCCGACTCGTTAACCTGCACTGTAAACTTTCCGGCTTCAGACATGTCGATTCCGTTCAATGCTGATAGATTCGCGGCACCCGGTCACTGATGCCGCAGGTTATTTCGTACGAGATCGTTCCGGCAGTAGCTCCGATTTCTTCAGCCGTAATATTTAGGCTTCCGTCACTGCCTAACAGAATTACCTGATCGTCCAACCTGGCACCCGCAACCTCGGTCACGTCAACCAGCGTCATGTCCATTGAGACCCGCCCAACTACCGGCGCGTATTGGCCGCGAATGATCACGCGTCCGCGATTCGACAGCGCCCGCAAGTATCCGTCGTTATAACCAACCGGCAAGGTTGCAATCAGTGAAGCGCGCCTGGTTTCGAACGTCGTTCCGTAGCCCAGTTTCTCACCGGCCGGCACGGTCTTCAACAGCATGAGGCGGGAATAGAGCGACATCACCGGACGGAGCGGTGGCTTATCGATATTCGCCGGCAGCACGTCGTCGATAAATCCGTAGAGCGTACCGCCCGGACGCACCATGTTCTCGCCGTTCCGACCGCGCGCGAAGGTCGCGGCCGAATTTGCCACGTGAGTCACGGTTGGCGAAAACCCGTGCTCGCGAAAAGCAGTTAAGGCTGTTTCAAACTTGCGCAGTTGTGCACTGGTAAAGTCTTCCCTGGTCTCGTCATCGGCCACTGCCAGATGGGTCATCAGCCCATCGACGCGGATATGCGAAAAGCGTTTTAGCTCTCCGCAAAACGCGACGACCTTATCCGCCCGAACTCCGAGTCGGCCCATGCCGCTGTCAACTTTTACGTGAACGGCGGCGGTGAGATTTGCTGCTTGCGCTGCCCGATTGAGCGACTCGAGCATGTCGACGCGATAAACAACCGGCGTCAGTTTCTCACGCAGCAGGGCGCTCTCCTGGCCGGGCCAAAAGCCACCCAGACAAAGGATGGGCTTCGTGATGCCGCCCTGGCGCAACTCCAGCCCCTCTTCAGGCAGCGCGACGCCAAACCAATCGACGCCGGCGGATTCTAGCCGGCGCGCGCATTCGACGGCTCCATGACCGTAGGCGTTGGCTTTCACCGCAGCAAGGATCTTCACGCCAACGCCGACATGATTTCGAATCACTCCATAATTGTGCGCGAGCGCGCCGAGATCGATCTCGGCCCAGGTTGGCCTTCCCGAAATTGACTGAGAGGTGTCCACAGATTACGCAGATTACACTGATTCAAATAGAAATGCAGTCAACGATGATTCATGGCTGCCCAATCGATTTTTGAATCTCTGTAATCTGCGAAATCTGCGGATTAATTCTTAGAACCCTTCGGTACCGCGACCGATTCTGGGTGATCCCTTCGAGCGGTTGAAACGATCAAGGTAGGCGCCAAGGGCATCGCGATCGAGATCGGCGAACTTGGCGAATTGATTTACGAAGGCGAGATAGACCGTGTCGGTCGGACCGTTACGTTGCTTGGCGACGATCAGCTCGGCGATGTTCTTGTTCTCTTCCTGCTTGTTGTATTGCTCTTCGCGATAAATGAAGGCGACCACGTCCGCGTCCTGCTCAATGGCGCCCGACTCGCGCAGGTCCGCAAGCTGCGGACGGTGATCGGTGCGGTTCTCGGGCGCACGGCTAAGCTGTGAGAGCGCCACCATCGGGATATCCAACTCTTTTGCCAGCGCTTTCAACTCGCGTGAGATTTGCGAAACCTCCTGCTGTCGCGATTCGAAGCGGCCCGACGTCCCGGACATCAACTGCAAGTAGTCAACGACGATTAGATCGAGCTTCTTCTGCTCAGTCGCCAATCGCCGCGCTTTCGCGCGCATCTCCAGGACTGATATGGCGGCCGTGTCGTCGATAAAGATGCGCGCGTCTGCGAGTCGCCCCAAAGCCTTTCCGAGCCGCGACCATTCCTCGTTCGAGAGGTAACCCGTGCGAAATTTCGAGGCATCAACGCTCGCTTCGGAGCAAAGCATGCGCATGGCCAAAGCTTCCGCAGACATTTCCAGTGAGAAGATGCCGACAACCGCATTGCCTTCAATGGCCGCGTGCTGGGCCAGCGTCAGGGCCAGACTCGTCTTACCCATCGAGGGCCGGGCCGCGATTACGATCAGATCCTGCTTTTGAAATCCGGCAGTGAGCGAATCCAATCCTCGAAAGCCCGTAGGCACGCCAGTTACGACCAGGTCCCGGTGCTCGACCGCTTCCGCTTTTTCCAGTACCCGCTCGGCCGGGTGTTTGATGTGCTCGAAACCCTGACGAATGCGTTCATCGGCCAACGCGAAGATGGCGTGCTCGGCGTGATCGAGGATGTTCTGGGGCTCGTCTTCCTCCTCCAGCGCTTCGGCGGTGATCTTGTTGGCGACTTTGACGAGCTGCCGCAGCAGCGACTTGCCTCTTACTACTTTCGCGAATTGCGTGATGCTCGTGACGTGCGGCAAACCATTCGTAAGGTTGGTCAAAAACAGAATGCCGCCGGAGGATTCGAGCGAGCTATCACGTCGCAATTCTTCCGCAATCAAAATGGGATTGATTTCCGACCCGCGCTCGAAGAGCGAAGTCATCGCCACGAAGATGCGACGATGCGACGGCACATAAAAGTCCGACGGCTTCAACATCTCGACCGCCGGAGCGATCAGCGTATTGTCTAAAATGACGGCGCCGAGAATGGCGCGTTCGGTATCTGGACTGCTGGGAAGTGGGCGCTCAAGGATCGGATCGCGAATCGGTTCAGGTGTAGCCATTGCACTGGGGGCCGGGAATTTTCTTTCTCTCGTGAAGAGGACAAGATATACGTTAGATTAAATTAATTCCAGTGATCGCCCGATTTATTTTCGCCAAACGTTTTCGCATCAGATCGCTGTTTTATTTTCGCCCTCTGAAACTAATTCGCGCGCGCGAAATATGACTTCTGTCCCCATACCAGATAGTCCGGATGGTTGCGAACTTCGACGTTCACTTTTCTACGTTTGCCGTCGCGCGCGCGATTAGTGGGGTAATAACCGATGATGTAACGCCGATCGATATCGGTGAGTATGCGCGTGTAGATTTCGTCCGCTTGTTCCGGCTTTTCCAAAAACTCAGGCCACGCTCCGGTTACCTTCGCCATTTGCACCATCGCCATCTGCCGGGTGCGCCACTGGATAGCGTAATGCTGAAAAAAAGCATCCGGCGGAACCTGCGGGTCCTGGTTCCGGGGAAGCGGCAGGTTTCGCGCGCGCATCAGCTCGAGACTCGCAGCCTGGCGACTGCGCCAGTCGGTGAGCGCGCGCTCTGATAATTCAGCATCGGGAACTCCAGCGAATCGCATTCCGGAAATGACCGGATAGATTGTCGCTTTCGTCCGTTCGGCGGCCGCCAAAATATCGTCAAAGCTGAATTTACGCGGTAACCAAAACGGCGTCGTCGGTATGTTTCCCTTAAGGCCTTCCAACTCATCGCCATCGGTTTGGAAGATCACAATCGGACGGACGTCCTCGTTATTGAACATTTCATTCAGCGTCGCGAACATGGCGTCGAATTGGTCGCTGGCGCCGATGTAACCGGCCAACGCACTGGTTTTCAGCCCTTCCAGCCGGGTCTTCAAAAGCTCTTTGTCGGCCGTAAAGTCCGCCAAAAGCTTCACGTCATCAGTCACAATTGCCATTCGATCCTTCGGGTTAAGTTTATCGACGAGCATCTTGGCTGATTCGATGCTGTTGCGAATGTAGGGCAACTGGCTGCCGCTATAATCGATGATCAGCACAATCGATCGCGCCACGTCTTTGCTGTCACCACGCGAAAGACTGGCAACCTCCTGAAGCTTGTCGTCTTCCTTCACGACGAAATCATCCTTCGTCAACCCGGTGACAACTTTCCCGTCACGATCAACTACCAGAACGGAAGACACTACCAGGTCCGTATCTACTCGCACGACGTCATCGTCTTCATTCGCACGGTAGCCGTGTCTCTCGCTCGCTGATTTGCCGCTCGTGAGACTGGCGCCAAAGCCCTTGAGATTTGGCGCAGCGCTCAAAAGAGGACCCGCCCGCGCAATATTGGTGGATGCGACCAGCGGCGCCGGGGCCGGTGGGGCCACCAGACGTTCCGGCGCGATATCGGAATTAAGCTTTGGCCTGTATTGAATGGTTACTTCCTGACCACCACGATTCCCGATACTCGTTCTGCGAGTAACCTTCAAGATCAAATATTGGGTGCGGTCGATCCAAATCTTGATCGGATCGTTCCATACCATCCCTTCAATTCGAAAGGCGTGATGCCCATCAATTTTCTCTTCGCCCGTAACCGTCGGATCGTTGATAAGACTGAGCAGGTCGGCAGCACGCAATGTCTTAGACAACAGCAATTGAGGAATAGTCAGCGAACTGCCGTAAGATGGAAAGCCCATCTGCGAGAATGCGGAATCAAGCGAAGTGTTGCGCTCAAAGAACGCCGGAAAGCTGGACCATGCTCTCATAGCGTCGCCACTAGTCCAGACAATCCAGGATCCCATCCGGCCATTACCCCTGATTTCAAAACGAAACCGATCCGGACTGACAAAGGCGGTCTGAAAGCGCGTCTCCATGGCGCCCAGATTGAAGGGGACGCCGACTGGCTTGTACGTGGCGGTGCCTTCATCAGCATAAGTGCGACAACCGGAATAGACGGCGGTGGTTTTCTTGAGAATATCCGGCGCGCTGGGTTGCTGTGCCTGAACGGCAAGACCGGAAAAAATCAGGAGAAATATGAACAGGAGCTGCCGCATGAAAAGCTCCAAAGAGAAAGTCTCTGGTCGTCAATAGGCGCGGCTCGCATTGTAGGCCGAAACCGGGTGAACCCCAATAGTGATGAGAGTGTGGAATCAGGTACGGAGTGGAGGTCAGTGGTCAGTGGTCAGTGGTCAGTGGTCAGTGGTCAGTGGTCAGTGGTCAGTGGTCAGTGGTCAGTGGTCAGTGGTCAGATGCATATTTGCCGACGATATTGACGGAAAGCCGTGAATAACTTGACTCTGACTCTCACTCTCTAACTGGTAGAGCTCTAACCGACTACTGACTACTGACTACTGACTACTGACCACTGACTACTGACTACTGACCTCTCAGCCAACAAAAATGCGCGACCGAGCAGACGCTCGATCGCGCAGGTCTAGCCTAATCTATGGTTGCCTACTCTTCAGTCTCGCTCGTTTCTTTCGGAGGTTCGACTGCCTGGGGTGTATCAGCTTCGGGCTGTAAAGCTTCGACATCCACTTCCACTCCGCCTTCCCCGAGCACCTGAACCGGCAATTCCACTGTCACTTCTCGATGCAAACGGACTGGGACAGTGTAACTACCGAAGCGCTTGATTGGTTCGCGCAGAACAATCTTGCGTCGATCAACTTCGTAACCCTGCTCCTTCAATTCGTGGGCAATGTCCATCGAAGTCACTGAACCGTAGAGCACGCCCGCTTCCCCGACTTTGCGCTCAAACTTCAACGTCAGCTTCTGCAATTGGGAAGCTTGCCCCTCCGCGGCGCCGCGTTCTTTCGCCTCGCGTTTGGCCAGCGCAGCTTTCTCGCCTTCGATTTGGCGTACGTTATTCGCGGTCGCTTCCACCGCCAGATTGCGCGGCAGCAGATAGTTGCGCGCGTAACCGGTCTTCACGCGGACGATTTCGCCGCGCGCCCCCAGATTGTCGATGTCTTCGCGTAATAGAACTTGTGTATGTGCCATGATTATGAACTCCTGATTTGAGTGGCACAGACTTGAGTCTGTGACGTCGCCGTGGAAAAACACAGACGGAAGTCTGTGCCACTCATGAACTTAGTCGGCCGCGTAGGGCAGCAGCGCGATGTTGCGCGCCCGTTTAATTGCTTCTGCCAGCATTCTTTGGTGGGTCGCGCACACGCCGGAAATGCGCCGCGGCAGAATCTTGCCGCGCTCCGGCACATACGAACTAAGCAATTTCACATCTTTCCAATCGATTAGATCGACCTTCTCGATGCAGAAGCGGCAAATCTTCCGGCGCTGCATGCGCCGCGGGCCGCGCGGCATGGTGCGATCGTATTCGCGCTCAAAACCAAAATCTCGATCTTCGTAATTTGCAGACATCTTCTCTTCCTTTTTCTGACGGCCAAACTAAGCAGCCGATTCGTCATCGTCCGTGTCGGTATCCGCGGCCACGGCCTTTGCTTTGCCGTTGCCTGGCTGCTTCTCAGCTTTGCGCGCGCGTCGCGCTTTCAGCTTGTCGGCGCGGCGGCGCATTTCATCGACCCGTACAGTCATGTAGCGCAGAATCTGGTCGTTCACACGCATGCGGCGCTCAACTTCAGCAATCTCGGCGCCTGAGCCTTCCACTTCCAGCAGCACGTAGGTGCCGTCCTTCTTGTGATTGATCTCATAGGCGAGCTGACGCTTGCCCATCATCTCGGTCTTCGTGATACTGCCACCCTGACCAGTGATGATCTTTTGCACGCCTTCGCTAAGCTTCAAGACGTCCTCGTCGCCCGCAGTCGGATCGACGATGAACATCAATTCATAAGTTCTTTTCTCTGCCAATTCAAACCTCCGTCTGAGCAAAGAGCCAAGGGGCTAAGCTCGTCTCGCCTCTTTGCGCTTTGCTCATTCACTAATTATGCAGCGACATCGCTTTCGAAATGCCGTCTCGCAACACTGAGCGCAACGCCTGCGCTCCGCTCTCCAAAACTTCGGGCAATGATTCCTTCTCTACCTTGGCGAATTCGTCTAAAACGAATCGCTTCGCGTCATTGAGCGGATGTTCGGGCTGAATACCAATCCGCAGCCGCATGAATTCGTTCGTGCCTAACGCGCTGATAATCGATTTCAAGCCGTTATGGCCGCCGGCGGTGCCACGCTCGCGCAAACGAATCGTCCCAAACGGCAACGCCAAATCGTCGCTAATTACAATCAGCGAACTCGCGTCGCACTCGTACTTTTGCTGCAAACACCCGACCGCTTCGCCGCTCAAATTCATGAACGTCTGCGGCTTCACCAGCATGACGCGCTCATTCTCAATCTGCGCATTGCCGACGTACGACCGGCATTCGGATCGCTTTACCGTCGCATTTGCTTCCGCGGCCAATCTGTCAATCAACATGAACCCCAGGTTATGGCGCGTGCGCTCATATTCAGCGCCGGGGTTCCCCAATCCGACGATTAAATACATCGCCTATTTGACCAGTAACTTAAAAGAGTCCCGCATGTGTAGCGCTTTGGGCGTGGTCTCTTGTCCCTTCGTTCCCGCGTAGACAACCAGATAGATGCGATCGCCCGACGTCGTAATATTTATCACGTGGGCTGCTCCATCGGCCTCGGCGATTCCTTCTATTGCTGTCCGTCCCGCCCAGGTAAGCATGCGGCTCGATCGCAAGGTCGTTTTGCTCCCCTGTGCGTAGGCCTTCAGCAACGTGTCAAGATAGGCCTGGTCGGGGTTCGCCGGTACGCTGCCCGGTTTAAGCTGGATCACGCTTGCCAGGAAAGTTTCTGACCCGATCTCGAGTGTGAAAAACTTCTGGGTTTGTCCCTCAGACAGATCACTGGAAGTAATCTTCGGCGTCCCCGGCAACTCAATCGAAAAGCCGTCCGCTTCCGAGCGAAAGGTCTGCCATCCACCGTGCTCCTGGGCAGCAGCGACGGAGACCGCAAACAAGATCGTGATAAGACAGATGAGAACGCGCACTTTGATCTACTTCGCTTATTCGGCGGCTTCGCCTTCTTCTTCCTTCTTGCCCTTGCCGATGACTTCAGGTTCAGCCGGCGCTTCGCCTTCAACCGGCGGCGCTTCGACCACTTCTTCCTTCACCATGCCGACCGTCGCAATAACCATGTCGGCATCTTCCAAAATCTCGACACCAGCCGGTACCGGAATATCGGAAACGTGCAGCACCTCGTGAACCCCGAGGTTCGTCACATCAACGTCGATGTGCTCGGGAATCTCGCGCGGCTCGCAACGAATCTCAACCTCGCGCACGATCTGTTCGAGGACTCCGGCGTGTTCGCGCACGCCCACCGGCTCACCCGTTAATCGGAGGTGCACGGTCGCTTCAATCTTTTCACCCTTAACCAGCCGCTTGAAATCAGCATGAACCAGACGGGAACGGACCGGATCGATTTGCCGATCGATGAACATAACTTCCGCGGCGCCCACGCCATCAACGTCCAGCGTGAAAATTGTGTTGCGGCCCGAGTCGGACCTGAGAATGGCCGCGAGCTCGCTCAACGGTGCTAACGCAGCCACCGCTTCGCCTTCGCCGCCATAGATCGTCACCGGCACCTGACCAGCACGGCGCGCGCGGCGCGAATCGTTCTTGCCCCGGCCCTCTCGCTGGGTCGCCTTCACAATGATTTCTTTCTTCTCTGCCATGATTGCTGTGTCTCCTAAGACGCAATCGTTTAGAGTCGGCCTACCGGCCGACCGGCAGGCAGTAGCCCGCCTCTAAACGGAGTCAATAAATTTTTCCTGCTGAAAGCCGGCAACTGATTCGCTGCCTGCCGTAATGCGACGGCTACTCTGCTTTCAGTGTTTGCCCTTCGCTAAACGAAGAGCGAAGAGACGCTGGTCTCTTCATGGATCGACTTGATTGCTTTCGCCAAAAGAGGCGCAATGCTCAAGACTTTTATGTTTTTCAATTCCGCGGCTTTTGAATTCAGCGGCACGGTGTTCGTCACTACAATCTGCTCGATACCCGAGTTACCGAGGTGTTGTGCGGCACGTCCTGAGAGTACCGGATGGGTGAAGCACGCGTCAACTCGCGCCGCGCCTGCCCCGCGCAAAGCCTGCGCGACCTTGGTCAACGAGCCGCCCGTATCGCACATATCATCAACAATTAGACAGTTGCGGCCTTCGACATCGCCGACGACGTTCATCACTTCGGCCACGTTTGGCTTGTCACGCCGCTTGTCGCACAAAGCGAGTTCCGCATCGAGCCGTTTTGCATAGGCGCGCGCGCGTTCAGCTCCGCCGGTGTCCGGCGCGACCACCGTCAGTTTGGGCAGCGGCGCCTCCTGGTAATACTTCATAAACACCGGAGCGGCATAAAGGTGATCCACCGGAATATCGAAAAAACCTTGAATCTGCGGCGCATGCAAATCAATCGTCAAAATGCGATCCGCGCCCGCCGTCGTCAACAGATTCGCTACCAACTTTGCTGAAATCGGCACCCGGGGACGGTCTTTCTTGTCAGCCCGACCATAGCCGTAGTACGGCAACACCGCAGTTGTGCGCGCCGCTGATGAACGACGAAACGCGTCGAGCATTACCAGCAACTCCATCAGATACGCATCCGTCGGGGGACACGTCGGCTGCACGATGAAGCAGTCCGTGCCACGCACGTTCTCTTCAATCTGAAAATTGAATTCGCCGTCAGAGAAACGTGAGGTCGTCGCTTTGCCGAGGTCGCAAGACAATTCCCGACAAATCTCTTCAGCCAAACTACGGTGCGCAGTCCCAGAGAAGACTTTGATGCCGCCAGTGGTTCCCATTTTGTTTTTTGTGACTAGTGACGAGTGCCAGGTGACGAGCAAGAGTTTCTCGTCATCAAGACTTCTCAAAGATTCCGTTTGTTTAGTGACAAGTGACGAGCAAGAGTTTTCTCGTCATCAAGAGTTCTTACTAAAGATTCCGCTTGTTTAGTGACAAGTGAAGAGTAAGACCAAGCTTTTCACTCGTCACTCGTCACTTGTCACTTGTCACTTAAGAGTGGCTGGGGCGGAAGGATTCGAACCTACGAATGCCGATTCCAAAGACCGGTGCCTTACCACTTGGCTACGCCCCAAAATAAAGTGTCAGCAGCCCGACCGTTACGAAGGGCTCGTTCCCAGACAAACAACCATCGTTACAACGCGCCTCACCGGAGAGATAATGCCCGTTGATACTGCTCACGCGCGATGGTCTCACAAGGAAAGACGCGCCAACCAGTTTCGAGTTCCATCGTCTGAATGGCGCGTCGCTGCGCGTCTTCGTTGTCAAAAACCCCAAATACTGCCGAACCGCTGCCCGCGAGTAACGCTGAGCCTGCGCCTGCCTTCAGTAGAGCACTCTTCGCTCTGCGAATCTCCGGTTCCAGGTCAAATACCACAGTTTCGAAGTCGTTTTTAAGATTCGCTAAATCGATTTGGTCAAATTCTGCTGTCAGTGGCGAAGTTGAAAGAATAGTTTTCGAGTTCGGCGATGTCAAGGAACGTTCATCGAGCGCTTTGTATGCTGCCGCGGTGCTCATATTCGCGGTCGGTTTGATCACCAGCACGAACTTTTTCGTTGCTTCATCCAGAGTTTCAATCTGTTCGCCGACGCCGGTTGCGCGCGCGGTGCCGCCATAAAGAAAGTACGAAACATCCGCCCCCAAACCTGAGCTAATCGGTAGTAACTCGTGTCTGCCGACCTCGAGCTTCCATAATTTGGACAGGCCGACTAAGGTCACAGCCGCATCTGATGAGCCGCCGCCCAACCCGGCCTGCAGCGGAATTCGTTTTTGC
>JBIOZK010000077.1:0-13872 GCA_044870975.1 Pyrinomonadaceae bacterium | reverse complement strand
CTGCTCACTAATATGGCTGCAATTCAACAAGACATCGAACTCGAACCGGAGCGCAATACGCGACTTAACGAAATCGTCGCTATCGGCCTGGTCGCGCTGGCTCTGCTGCTGGGGCTTTGCCTCATTTCCTACAACCCTAATGACCCTTCCTGGAACGCGGCCGGCGAGGCAGCCGCGCGCAACTGGGTCGGAGTGGTAGGCGCCAACGTCGCGGCGGCGTTATTTCAGGCAATCGGTCTCGCCGGCTATCTGCTTCCCCTCTTGATTATCGCGGCGGCCTGGCGGCGTTTTCGTTCGCGGCGAATTAATGCGCCAATTTCGCGCCTTGCCGGACTGTTCATGTTGCTTTTGTCGGCGGCGGCATTGCTGTCACTCGCGAACATTACGCCGTTCTTTGACGCGAGTTTCAATGCGGGTGGATTAATCGGGGCGTTGATTGGACGCGCACTGGTCAGCGGGCTCAACACAGTCGGCGCTACCATTCTGCTCATCGCGGTCGCAACAACCGGACTGCTACTGGCAACAAACTTCTCTTTCGCAAACTTCTACGAAAACTTTGCGACTGCGATCGGCGAACGCCTGAACACGCTACGCTCATTGCCGGACAGATTTCGCCTGTGGAGACTGGCCCGCATCGAGAAGCGGCAACGACGTTTAGAACTAAAGCGTCAGGCGAAAGCCGGTAATGCAGCCACGGGTGCGCCGATCGAAGCAAAGGCGGAAGCCACGACTGAGATCAGGTCGAACAACGAAGAACTCGATCAAGCGTTCGCGTCATTCGAGGCCGCGACTACGGCGCCGCCAAAGACAATGTCGGCGGCGGCCGGTGCCGCCACGGCGACGAGCAAACGCGCGGGCTGGGCAACGCGCGGCAAAACCGAAACTGCTGAGTCAGCCATGGTCGAAGAGATGGTGCGCGAAGCCGCCGTCAAGCGTAAGACGGAAACGCCCTCAAACGGCCAGTTGGATTTCGACGGCCGGCGTAAGGTCTCGCCCAAGGGAGCGTCATCAGACTATCAACTGCCTTCGGTGACCCTGCTCAATGAACCGCAGATGCGCCGCGAGCAGGCTGACGACGAGCTGTTGCAAATGGCCACGAAGCTCGCCGAGAAATGCCGCGAATTCAACGTCACCGGTCAAATCAAATTCATCTGTCCAGGGCCCGTCGTTACGACTTATGAATTCAAACCCGATCCGGGCGTGAAATACTCGCGGGTGACCGGATTAGTCGACGACCTTTGTCTGGCCCTAAAAGCTGAATCAATCCGTATCGACCGCATGCCCGGCAAACCACACGTCGGCATCGAGGTCCCCAATCCGCGCCGCGAAACCATCTTTCTCCGCGAAGTCATCGAATCAAGGGCCTTCAAAGAGTCGCCTTCAAAACTAACCATCGCGATCGGCAAGACAATCGACGGGTTGAATTACGTTAACGACCTGACCAAGATGCCGCACCTTTTGATCGCCGGAACGACGGGCGCCGGTAAATCAGTCGGCGTTAATTCCCTTTTGGTTTCGATTCTTTATCGGGCCCGACCCGACGAAGTGAAATTGATTCTGATCGATCCGAAGCGGCTGGAACTCGGTCTTTACGAAGACATTCCGCACCTGGCGACGCCCATCATCGTCGATCCGAAACCGGCCGCGCGCGCCCTGCGTTGGGCGGTTGGCGAGATGGAGCGGCGCTATAAAGAACTGGCCGGTTGGGGAGTGCGCAATATCGACGGCTACAACGCTGAGCGTGAGCGTCGCAACACCGTCAAGGATTTCGACGAGAACGGTGAGGCTTGGACGCGCATGCCGTACATCGTCATCATCATCGACGAACTCGCGGATTTGATGATGACTTCCGGTCACGAAGTCGAAGATTCGATCACCCGCCTGGCGCAGATGGCCCGCGCCGTGGGCATTCATCTGGTGCTGGCCACGCAGCGTCCCTCGGTTGATGTGATTACCGGATTGATTAAGGCGAACTTCCCGTCGCGAATGTCTTATCGCGTCTCTTCCAAGATCGATTCACGAACGATTCTCGACACCAATGGGGCCGAACACTTGCTGGGACGCGGCGACATGCTGTTCCTGCCGCCCGGATCGTCCCGTCTGCTGCGCGTCCACGGCGCGTATGTTGATGAAACCGAAATCAACAAGATCGTCGCCCACGTCAAAGCCCAATGGCAGCCCGACTACGACGAAACCATCACCCAATCCGACGAAGAAGCGATGGGTCTGGAAGACTCTGATGGCGAGCGTGACGAGCTGTTTGAAGATGCTCTGCGTATTTGCGTCGATATGAAACGCGCCTCGACATCGGTCCTGCAACGTCGCCTGCGAATCGGCTATGGCCGCGCGGCAGCAGTTCTCGATCAGATGGAGCGCGAGGGCCTCATCGGTAAAGCCGACGGCGCGCGTCCGCGTCCCGTTCTGCAGAAAGCTCTTGAATTAGTCGGCGATTGGGACGAACAGGAAGCAGCGCTGACCACCTAAATCCGGCTTTCACAGATTCTGTGGAAAAGCCTGTGAACATCGCACACTTCCGTGTTACAACTTTCTTCCGCTCAACACTTCCAGCAAAATGCACTCGCCAGCGGCAATTGATCATTCCCTGCATTTTCAGTAACTTGCATCCGTGAAACGCAGTCTTGCAGCGACAACGCGACCGTCCGAATCTCTAGCCGTCCCGTAGGGACGAAATATTTATAGAACCATTGGCCATCGTTTCTTTTTAGCTCCGGAGCGGCATGGTTTGCCTGAATATGTAGAGTAATATGCCGCTCCTACGGAGCCATGCCCTCACAACTGAGGAAAGTTTCTTGACGGAGGTTGCCATGCTGACAACTTCTAAACAACTGATGATCGCACTGGCCTTGCTGGCCATGTTCTATTCGAGCGGATGCGTCAAACGTCAATTCACTGGCCAATCACCTCACGTCAGGAATTCGCCAACGGCAATCCCCGACACAACGAATTCGCGCACCAACATCAACACGGCTTCGTCCGCGGAATTAGAAAAGCTGCCGGGCATCGGTAAAGGTCTCGCCGCGCGCATCATTGAACATCGGGAACAATTCGGTCCGTTCCGCAAACCTGAACATCTGATCACAGTTCGCGGCATCAGCGACAAGCGCTTTCGCGCCCTGCAGGATTTCATCACTGTCGAATGATTAATCTCGCTCAACTTCGAACCGCAGCCAGGGAGATCTTTGACGCGGTGCTCGCCGCCGTAACTGCCGACGAGGCTGTGCGGCGCGCGATAAAACTCGATGGACCTCATTTCTCAGTTTGCGACATCCCGATTGATGCCAAACCGATTTACGCGATCGCGATCGGCAAAGCGGCGTTGTCGACGAGCGAAGCTCTCGAGCAATCGCTCGGGCAGTTTCTTAACGGCGGCGTTTTGGCCGGGCCCAGACCGAACCTGGCGCAGGTCGAATGGTTATCAACCAGCCGCTGGAATTGGTACGTGGGCGGCCATCCATTGCCCACGCGTGAGAGTCTGGCGGCCGCAGCCGACGCAGTTGGCCTGCTGCAACGCGCTAATCGAGAGCAGGCTTTGATTCTTTTCTTAATCTCTGGCGGCGGCTCGGCAATGATGGAATGGCCCGCGGACCTAAACATCACCCTGGCTGATTTGCAGGAAGCGAACAGAGTCCTGGTGAACTGCGGCGCCTCGATTTCGGAAATCAATTCTGTCCGGAGAGCATTCTCCGCAATCAAAGGCGGCAAGCTGGCTGACCGGGCGCCGGATTCCGATCAAATCACGCTGATTATCTCAGACGTGCCCGACGGCGAGGAGTTCAATGTCGCTTCAGGTCCTACAATTAAGCCGGCTGCGAGCGCGCATGACGCGCAGGAGGTGGTCGCTCGTTATGATTTGCGATCGCAATTACCGGCAGCAATTCTCAAAGCGATCGATAGCCCGCGCGAGTTTCAGGTCCGATCAGATTCACGGCGTAAGCAATTCGTGTTGCTGCGCAATGAAGACGCCTTGAGCGTCGCCGCAGCCTCGGCTCAAGCACGGGGTTACCAGGTCGAGCGTGCGAAGGACATTTCTGATCAGCAAGTCGCCGATGGATGCCGGCAACTCATACATCGACTAGAACAAGTTCGCTCAGATGACGGCAAGCCAGTCTGCCTGATTTCGGGCGGCGAGTTCGCCTGCCCGGTTAACGGCAACGGAATTGGTGGGCGCAATCTCGAGACCGCACTTCGGCTGGCAATGTTGCACGCTGATTCCAATTTGAAAAAGCCGTTCGTCGCGATTTGCGCCGGCACTGATGGTATTGACGGAAACAGCAACGCGGCAGGAGCGATTGTCGACAGCACCACGATGGAACGCGCCCAACTCCTCGGTCTCGATCTTCAGGATTTTCTCGACCGCAGCGATGCCTTCTGTTTCTTTGACGCGCTCGGCGATGCCATCGTTACGGGACCGACGGGAACAAACGTCCGCGACCTTCGCATCCTGATGAGCGGCTGAAAATATTACATCGGCGTCTTGACTCGACTATCAGCCGCCGGATATAAACGCACCAGTGGCTACTCAATTTCAGCAAACCGAAGACGCAGCTTTTCCCGGCTCCAAGCTTTCATTTAACGATCTTGCCGACAAATTAAAGTCGCTGACTGAGATACCTTCACTTGCTGAGCTGAACGAACTTGTCGATCGCACGGCTATTACTGATGAGGAAGTGCAGCCCTATCTGGGATTCAAAGAGGGCAACTACTCCCGTCATCGGGTCATGAAGAATGAATTTGTCGAGATGCTGGTGCTTTGTTGGAAACCAGGCCAGCGCACGCCGATTCACGATCATAACGGGGCGCACGGCGCCGTGTTCGTGCAGCAGGGCATCCTTTGGGAAACGATGTTCGATTACGACGTAGACAACGGACTGAATTACAGATCGCATCGTGAACTGCGCACGGGCGGTCTCACCGGATCAGAACTGCCCGACATTCATCAACTGGGAAATCCTGACGTAAGTGGTCGCGACCTGGTGACCATTCACATCTACGCACCACCGCTGGGAGTACTCAAGACCTACAAACTCGGCAGCGCGACCGTCGAACAATACACGCCGGCCGAACCTGACTTCGTGTAGTCTCAGAAGCCCGACCGTAAGGGAGGGCAACCCAGCCAGGAGAGTTCTACTCAGTCTGCGTACGTTTTAAGAATCTGGCCCTCCCTGACAGTCGGGCTTCCGACACGCTTACCGCACGAAACTGCTGATTCCCAGATGGTTCCCGTCAGTCATCACGCTGATCGTCCCCTTCTCGCCGGTGGTCAACACCTTGGCTCCGCTTGCGCGCCAACGCTCAACCACTTCGTTATTCGGATGACCAAAGATTGACGTCCGCCCCACTGAAATAATTGAGACTGAAGCCTCAGTCGCGTTAATGAAGTCCTGGGTCGATGATGTCTTGCTGCCATGATGAGCGACCTTCACTATGTCGCTGCGCAAGTCTGTATAAGTGTGCACCATCCGGGACTCGGCCTCCTTTTCGACGTCAGCTGCGAACAGGAATGTTTGGTTACCATAACGAATTCTGAGTACCGTGCCGTCATTGTTACGCCATGGTGAATCTGGCGCGTCCTGCGGCGGTGGCCAGAGGACGTCAATCGTAAGGCTGCCGAATCGCATCACGTCGCCGGCGCCAATCTTCTCAATTGGCACTGCTGCTGTTCTCATCGTCTGCTCGAACCGGGTGTATTCAGGATCGTTGCCGGGCGCCCGGGAAACAATTGCGACGCGCACCCTGAAATTCCTCGCGACGTCATTTAATCCGTCGATGTGATCTGCGTCTGCGTGCGTGGGCAGGATGTAATCGACGCGATCGAGTCCGCGGGCCCAAAGAAACTCAGAAACGACTCGTTCGCCAATGCTGCGGGTGTCGCGTTCAAACGGTTCGGCGTCCGTCTCATCGTTTCGATTCCAATCGATATTCGGTCGACCGCCACCGTCAATCAGCATCGTCGTGCCGTCAGGCAGGGTAACCAGCGCAGCATCGCCCTGGCCGACATCGAGATAATCGACATGCAACTTCCCGTCGGGACGAGCAGCGCTGAACGGATGAAAGACGATCACCGTGAGCAGTAAGAGAAAACTCGCACAGGCAAGACGGAACTGCCAGGGTTTCGATAAAAAGTGGGGCTCGTTCGTAATCGTAAACGGTCTCAACGGATGCCAGCGAGCCAATGCCAACGTCAAAACTCCGAAAGCCAATAAGTAGAGAACGTAAACCGACGCGCGCGCGCCGTGATAGTGCGGCAGACGAATTGCGGCAAAGCCTAAACCTCGAATCGGATCGATCGAATGAACCATCAGCCACTCAATCTTTTCTGAAAGCACAATCAGAGGCGCAGCCGCCGATGCGCTCAACTGCGCAATCAGCACTGCGGCCAGTGCGGTAAAGGCCAGCACCGCCATCGCGGCACCGACGAAGATATTAAGGACCAGCGAGGCAAACGAAATTCGATGAAAATAGATAATCAACAACGGCAGCATGCCCAGCTGAACGCTGGCCGAGACCACGACCGCGCCGAGCCCAAACCGCAGTGGCTTCTGCAGATGCCAGCGTTCGAATCTCGCTGCCCATGGCGTTTTGAATAGACGGTAACGAATATTCGAGCCTGCCATTTCTGCTTTCCACGCGCGCTCGCTCCAGAAGAGCGCCTCAGACAAGGACTGGAACCACCGCGGACATGACGGCGGATACGGCGTCTCGTGCGTCGGTCGCCAGGCGCCAACTCGCTGCATGCGCATCATGACAGGCACCGCCAGCGTCACAATCACGATTACCGAAAGAAACGTGAGTTGAAATGAAGGATCGAATAGATCGCCGGGTCGCCAAACCAGCAGCACTATGCCTGCACCGGCGATGATGTTCAGCGAGTTCGCTCGTCGCCAAACCAGCGGCGCGAATATTCCCAGGCTGAAAGCGAGCGCCGCTCGCGCGACTGGAGCTTGAGCGCCAACGGCCAACGAATAGAGCGAAAGGAGTGTGACCACGGAAAGGAACTGCACGACGCGATTGCGCGTCAATCGTCTCATCAGCAGAAACAATAATCCCGCGAGGAAGCTGATCTGCAATCCCGAAATCACCAGAACATGGAAGGTGCCGCCTTCGCGAAAACGCTCAGCCGCGGCGCGCGAAATCTTGTAGCGATTGCCCAGCAACATCGCGTCCAGCACGCCTGCGGTTTCAGGTGAGAAGCGCCGGTCCAATTCTCGCTCGAGGGCCGCACGTGATTCGTAAAGCAACGCGAGCGGTAAGAAGACTTGCGCATCGTCCAGCCGCTCAACGAGCAAAGGACTCTTGATGATACCCGTGGCGTCATAGCCCTTGCGCTCAAGGTATTCCGTGAACGGCATCACACCCGGATTGCGATAATCATCATCTCGATCGAGCAGCGTCATGACGCGAATCCGCGCGCCATGTCGAAGCTGCAACCGGTCATATTCTTCTCGTCCCGATTGGTCGTTAAGATGCGCCATCAGCAGAACAGTCCCGGTCGCTGGATGGTCAGAGCCGCGAAGCCGAATCCCTTCCGTTTTGAGGTTGAGATAAAAACCGTCGGGCGCCGATTCGGGCTCGCCTTCCAACTGTCCCGTTACTTCGACCGGTTCGTTTGCCGTTAAAACTCCATCATCAAACAACCTCACAATCCGATCGGCGGTATTGGATCGATGAGCGGCGAAAGCCAGGGCATAGCCAGCGCCTGTAAACGCCAGCAGCAACGACATCACCGCGAGCGGGGGAACGCGCCGTCGAATACTAATCGCGAAAATCAAGAGAGCAATCGAAACAACGGTAGAGGCCAAGGCCGCAACGGAACTCGTGATTGTTTGATGGATGAGGATGCCTGTGGCCAGCGACACTCCAATCGCGACCAGCGGTTGCTTGGAAATGCGAGCCTGCGGGAGAACGGCCATGGTTCTCTACGGGTCCGGACAGTTTGGCGACGGTGTTTCGACGAGATGAGTCTGCAGGAACATATCAAAAGAACTCAAAGAGTTCCAACTCTTTACGTTTGCCGCCGGGCTTCGGCCTGCTTTCAGGCAAACAAGGCGAAGACCAGCGCTACCCAAGTTTTTATTGACATTGTTTCTCTGCTCTTTTACCCTTCCGCCGCCAACGCCGCAGGCTTCATCCTCGAGGTTGTTGGGCCAGTATTCCCAAAATCGAACTTCACACTACGGAGTCCGGCCATGTCCTACGAATTCTTTTTCAGTTACACCCACGGCGATCAGGATGGTTACCTCGATACCTTCTTCGAAAGGCTCTCTGACGCGGTTCGCAAACTACGCCAGCTGCCAGAAGGAGCCGAGGTCGGTTTCAGAGACCAGAATGATGTCGAACTCGGCACCCAATGGGACCCACACATTAGTGATGCGTTGCAGAACAGCAAAGTTCTGGTAAGTCTCTATTCGCCGGCTTATTTCTCGAGCCCCTATTGCGGTAAAGAGTGGGAGACATTTTGGCAGCGCTGTGAGATGTTCCGTTCACAACAGAACCACAACCAGCTTCCCCCGTGCATCAAGCCGGTGATTTGGAAAGAGTTGGACGCCGCAAACTTAACCCAGAGAGTTCAGGACATTCAATATAAGCGCGGCGATCCGAACGCCGAGGCAAACAACGAGGGCGTGCGTTTTCTGATTAAAGCTCTTAGTGACCATCGACCGGCTTACAACAAGTTCGTTAACGACCTGGCTTCCGACATCGTTCTGACGTCCGACCAGTATGATCTGCCGCGCCTCAATCCGCTTCCGGTGTTGAGTCAGGTGCGCTCGGCGTGGGAGGCCGTTACGGCTCCTGGTGCGCCCGCCGCGCCGCTGGGCCCAACTAGCCGAGTTACCGGCCCCAAACATATCCGGTTTGTCTTTGTCGCGGCCGATCCGAACGCTTTTGGTAATGTCCGCGAGGCCGGCCCTTACCTGGACAACGGGGCCGGCGATTGGAAACCGTTTTATCCGGACACTTCAGCGATTGGACCATTCGTCCAGCACGTCGTATCCGACAAAGAGTTTGGCTTTACCAGCGACGAACTTAGATTCAGCAATAGCCTGATCCAGGAAATCGAGGATGCGTGGGACGCGCGAAAGATCGTGCTGATACTCGTCGATGGCTGGTCGGTGAACTGGGAGGCCAGTTATCAACAGGTCCTGCACGCGCTCGACGGGCGAAATTTCTATAACTGCAGTGTCCTGATTCCCTGGAATGACAACGATCCCGCCGCGCAGCAGGAAAAGGTTTCGATTTTAAATACACTGAAAAATACATTCAGTTTTCGGTCGGCCGGCAATAACATCTTCTACCGCGACAACATCCGCACGCCGGAAGAACTGCGCGAAGCGTTGCGCGATGTACTGACCCGGCTGAAAGCCGAAATGCGCAGGGAGGCGGATATCGCCACCGGTCGTCCAATCCCAACCGACATTCTCAAGCCCATCATCAGCGGACCGGGTACCGCGGGACTTGGACGATAACCGTGACTGCTTCCGAGCCGACAGGCAAGATCATCACGTTCTATTCCTATAAGGGCGGGACGGGCCGCTCAATGGCGCTCGCCAATATTGCCTGGATCCTGGCGACCGCCGGCTATCGAGTGCTGGTGTTGGACTGGGATTTGGAAGCGCCCGGCCTGCACCGCTACTTCCGTCCTTTTCTAATTGATAAAGAACTCACCGCGTCGGAAGGAATTATTGACTACATAATTAAGTTCTGCGACGAGGCTATCCAGCCGGTGCCGGAGGGCCGGGAATTGCCCCCTGACTGGTATTTGAAATTTGCCGACATCACCCAATACCGAATTTCATTGGATTTTGAAGGCTTCCCACTGAGCGGCAAGATCGATTTCATTTGTGCCGGGCAGCAGGGCCCTTCGTACGCCACGCGGGTGAATTCTTTTAACTGGCAGGACTTTTATCAACGTCTCGGCGGCGGCGCATTCATCAACGCGACCCGCGAAAAGATGCGGTCAAAATATGACTACATTCTCGTTGACAGCCGCACCGGGGTAAGCGACACCGCCGGAATTTGTACGGTGCAATTGCCGGACACCCTGGCGATTTTCTTTACCTATAACAATCAAAGTATCACCGGCGCGTCCGCCGTAGCCCAATCTGTTTCGGAGCAGAGGAAAAACCGAACCGAGGGAAACCACGGGTTTCGCATTCTTCCCGTTCCTACTCGTGTCGATCAGACCGAGTTGGATAAGCTCGACCAACGCAGAGTGTATGCTCGCCAGAGCTTTGCGAGTTTCATAGAGGACATACCCGAACTGGATCGCGCCAACTACTGGACCAATGTTGAGGTGCCGTATGTGGCCTGGTTTGCTTATGAGGAAGTGCTATCCATATTTCGCGACAGCCCGGGCGATCCCAAAACCGTTCTCGCTTCGTTGAAGCGTATTGCCGACTTTGTGGTCCAACCGGAAATCGATCGATTGTCATTCGAACTGCTGCTCTCACCGGACGAAAAGCAGCTAATCCTTTCGGAATTCGCCGCCACCCCAAGCCGGCCGGCTGAAACTAAGAAGGCTGTCACCATCGCGACCGAGACCCCGTTGGAAGAAGCCACCAGAGTCGCCGAGCTTAACTTCCTCGCCTTGACGCAAAAAGAACAACAGTCGGCGAGAGAATTATGGCTGCGGCTCGTACGCGTGCCGCGACCCGGTGAACGTGTCGAGAACACCAAAGTGCGGGTGCCGCTGGATGAGCTTGATGAGATTCCCGGCGGCATAGTCGATCGGTTCATCTCGGCGAATCTGCTAATCAAGTCGCGCGACGACTCGTACGCGGAAACGATCGAAGTGGCAAACGAAGATTTGCTAAGAAACTGGAAGCGCTTGCAGGCTTGGATCGACGAAGATCGTGACTTCTTATTATGGCGTCAGCAACTACAGAACCGGCTGGCGGAATGGCACACGGACAAGTCGGCCAAGGGCTTACTGCGTGCGGACGAGATAACCACCGCCAGGACATGGTCGGACAAAGAGCACGACCTGAGCGCTTCGGAAAGGCGCTACGTCCAACTGAGTCTGGATGCGGAGCGCCGCCGAAAAAGCCGGCTTGGGCTATGGAGTCTCATCGCGATCGGTGTGGTCGCCCTCGTCATCGGTGGGTTGGTCGCCGCGAACTGGTATCGCAAACGGGCCGCGAGGATAAATCTGGCGCGAACGCTTAAAACCCAGGCGGAAGAAATCGCCGACAACTCGGCCCTGCTGACCGGAAAGCCGCGGATCGATCGTTTGCAGCTCGCCGTTTTACTCGAGATAGAATCGAATCGACTCAACCCACTCACCGAAACGCAGCAGTTAATCGTCAAGCATCTTTCGCAGCTGCCCCGAAGAATGTTCAAGTCTTCCCAGGAGCGCGAAATTCTTCAAACAGCTATTACAGGAGACGGGTCTAAAGTCGTAGCTATCACCGGCGCCCGCAGATCGCTCGGCGCGACCGGCGGGGAAGAAAAAACAGCGGTGATTCAGGACATCTCATCGAAAAAACAAATCGCTATTCTGAATTTCTCGGCGGACTCCGCCTGGTTGGGTCCCGATGGAAAGATTTGTTTTGGTTTTGTTGGTGCGACGAATCCAAACGGCTCGATTGCCGGCTCCGCCCTGCGGGTCTGGTATCCCGAAAAACCGGAGAGAGGTTTCACCCTTAATGTGAATCGGTCTCTCTTGGCGGGCCGGCCGATAATCAGTCCTGACGGTCGTTTTCTCGTCATTCGCAGCTCCCGGGGCATCAACGCTTTCGATATCGAGGCGAGCTTAGCCAAAGGTGTTCCCGTGCCGGAACCGCGTCTCACCACTGTCGGGGAGGGACGGTTTTCGATAATCGCATTTGACTACGTCGCGGACCATGTGGCGATCGGCTCGGGGAACGGTCCCGGCGCAGGAGTTACTGTGCGCTCTTTGCGTGCGAATACTGCCAACAACACAAGAGAGCCTGAGAATCGCTTCATTCGCACTGGATCGGCGTTTGACATGTCGCTGAGTCCGACTGGAAGATTACTCGCCACTTCCGATGCAGGGAAAATCCACGTTTGGAATGTCGAAACCAGTCAGGAACTTAAGACCCTGGAAACACCAGATGCGACGGGGCTCTATTTTACGCTTGATGAGAAACGGCTGGTTACCTCGGAAATTGACGAGAATACTACCTACGTGGACCTAGCTACGGGTAAGCAGCAGATCTTAGCTAAGGCGGGTGAGGTTGAGACATTTATTCCGGCCGGAGACGGCCGGCTCTTTGCCGGGATTTCCGGGAACACTGTTCGGATCTGGCATTACAATGGTATTGGCTTTGACGAAAGTTTTGTCTTTCTCGATGGCACGATTAACGATGTCGGTCTCAATGGTGACAACTGGCTATTGTCGGCTGGTGGTGTCGATAAGAGTTTGATCGTGTGGGATCTAAAGGTTCCGTCATCCCTTACGGAAATAGATTATTGCGCAAGGCTAACCAGAAATCTCACGGCAGAAGAGTGGACGAAATATATGGTTGACACCCCTTATCAACAGCCATGTCCAGCCCCAACGCCCGCCGCTGCGTATTAAAGTCCACCTCGTCGGCCGCCCTTTTTTACCCGTGACCTACTCAAGGCTGAGATGAACTACAGCCTCGACGTGATGGGTCTGCGGGAACATATCAAATGCCATGAGCGAGTCGAGCGCATAGCCACCGGCGATTAACTTCCTCAGGTCGCGCGCCAACGTCGCCGGGTCGCAGGAGACATAACAAATTCGTTTTGGTTGCAGTTTGCAGACGTCCGAAATCACCCGCGATTCGGCTCCGGTTCGTGGTGGATCGAGCAGGATCAGGTCCAGCGCGGCGAATTTTGGGTTCTGCGAATTCCAAGCGAGCCAGTTACCAACATCGGACGCTTCAACTACAGCATCCTGCAAACCCGCGTTACTCAGGTTCTTCATTGCCAATCGCGCCGCATCGGCATCGTATTCAACAGCCGTTACCTTCCTGAATCGCCGCGCCAACGGCAAAGTAAACAGACCTATGCCGGAATAGAGTTCAAGCGCAGCGTCACCTCGCTCGGCGCCAATCGCCGCATCGATAAGCTGCGGTAACAGATCGACGTTCGTTTGAAAGAAACTATCAGCGGTCAAACGATACTCCTCTCCGGCGATTGTGACTGTGATCTCCATTTCGTCATCATTTGACGATGTAGTGGGTCGTGATTCCGCGCGCGGATTTTGACCTCTGGCCTTGATTCGCGGAGTCGCTCGCGAGTACCCGGCCGCGACCATTGCGTTTTGATCACCGGCAATTGCGCGAAAGTATTGCACGTCATCCCGGAGCTCATCTCGTGCGATTTTTTCCCGCAAGTCCTCGAGCACGAACTGCAACTCGGGGACGAGCACCGCACAGTCAGCGACGTCGCAAAGCCGCCGCGACCCACTCTCAAAGTAGCCGAGGCGTTTGCGGCCGGCATCGTATTGCCATTGCGCGCGGGCGCGATAGTGCCATTCGTTCGGCGCGGGTGTGATTTGAATCTGCGGCGGGTTTTCAATCTTCGCGATTCGATGCAGGCAGTCCTTGATGATTTCCACCTTCGCGTTGAGCTGTGCCTGATAGGACATCTGCTGAAAATCACAGCCACCACATCGCCCAAAATAAGGACAGGGTGGTTCGACGCGATTGGCAGACGGTTCGACGATTTCGACAATTGTCGCAAACGCCACACTTCCCTTCTCCCGTTCGACGCGCACGAGCACCCGATCGCCTGGCGCGGCGAGCGCAACCATCACGGTCTTACCTTCAGCATGGGCCAGACCGAGGCCGCCCGGCAGGATTCTTTCGATGGTGACTTCCATGACCCCTGTCACATGAGTGTCAGAAGCCCGACCGTCAGGGA
>JBIOZK010000076.1:0-71172 GCA_044870975.1 Pyrinomonadaceae bacterium | reverse complement strand
CGAGAAATAGACAAGCCGCATCAGGCGTCAGTCCCCTTGAGTCAGCCGCCGGTGATTATTAACGGGCAACCGGCGCCGGCCACTTCAGGGGGCACGACGGAAGGACGGTCGAGCGTACCTGACGACTCGACGATCCAAACGGCGGTTGATAAGAAGCTTAACGACGATCCAGCGCTGGCGGCTCTGGGCATTACGGCGAGCGTCATTAACGGCAAGGCAACCTTAATCGGCACGGTTCATACTCAGAGCGACAAAGCGCGTGTAGAACGTGCAGTGCTGTCAGTTAAGGGCGTGAAGTCCGTCGACAATCAAATCAATGTAGGCGATTGACGCCGCGTCAAAACGTGTCCCTGGGCGCTCAATGTGCGCCCAGTCACCCCAGCAAGAGCGCCGAGGCCCTGAAAGCCTCGGCGTATTTTCTTTGTAGCGCGAGTTGTTAACTCACAATTTGCATTGACTTAACCCACTCAAGTTAACAACTTGCGCTACTATTAACCGATGAATCAAATTCCCCCGACCAAACGCACCACCTTAAAGCGACTGCCAAAGCGCGGCAGCCACGAACGGGAAACCATCAACAAGATCCTCGATGAAGGATTCATCTGCCATGTCGGATTTGCCGTTGACGGACAGCCGTTTGTCATTCCCACCGGATATGCGCGATTGGATGACAAATTGATCGTCCACGGCTCGCAAGCCAGCCGGATGCTGCGGGCTTTAGAGACCGGAATCGAAGTTTGCGTGACCGTCACGCTAATCGACGGCCTCGTGCTGGCTCGATCTGCTTTTCACCATTCCATGAATTATCGTTCAGTGGCGATCTTCGGGCGGGCCACAGTGATAGATGACCGCGAAGAAAAGCTTGCAGCGCTATTCGCCTTGTCTGAGCAGATTATCCCCGGTCGATGGAAGGAAGCACGCGAACCAAACGAAGCGGAACTAAAACAAACGACAGTGCTTTCAGTGCCGATCGACGAAGCCTCGGCGAAGATTCGTACCGGGCCACCGCTTGATGATGAAGAAGATTACGCGCTGGAAGTTTGGGCCGGCGTCTTGCCGCTTCGGGTCACGACCGATACTCCAATCGCAGATCCTCGCTTGCCTGAGAATATTAAAGCTCCGGATTACGTCGTTGGATACCGGCGTCAAGGGTGAGATTAGGAGCACCTCCCGAGAGTCCTGAACCTACGACAGAAATGTCACTTAGCTTCTTACCTCGTCGGTCTGAGCAGCCTCAGAGTCGCGGTCCTCATATTTCTCAAGCGACGGTGGTTCACCGATCACCACCCGGGCTATGTGGGTCGAGCCGTCATCACTTAAAAGAATTACTCCGCTCTTCTGGACCACGCCGTCAAGCCGAACGCTCGCGACTCCGCGACACAGTGCGTGTGGGTTTTCGACTTTGATGTGATACGTCGTCGCACCTCGGCGATACGTAACTTCGAATTCGCGCCAGCCCCGAGGAATGCACGGGTCGATGCGCAAACGATCCCCGGTCAACTTAAAGCCGAGCACGTATTCGATGGCCGCGCGATACATCCAACCGGCCGAACCCGTGTACCAGGTCCAACCACCGCGGCCAGTATGAGGCGGCACGGCGTAGACATCGCCCGTGGCCACGTAAGGCTCGACTTTGTATTTATGCAAACCGGCGCGTGTCGAAGAATGATTGATCGGGTTCAGTAGTCCGAAGAGTTCGCCCGCCCGGTCACCGTCACCCAGCATCGCAAACGCAATCACGGTCCATAGAGCAGCGTGAGTATATTGGCCACCGTTTTCGCGCACGCCCGGAACGTAACCTTTGATATAGCCAGGATCGAGCCTGCTCCGGTCAAAAGGCGGAGTGAAGAGGATGATCAGACCGTCACCGCGACGGACCAGATATTCGTCGACCGCGGCCATGGCTCGTCCGGCGCGGTAATGGTCTGACGCGCCGGAGATGACCGCCCAGGTTTGCGCAATAGAATCGATGCGGCATTCGTCATTTTGCGCTGAGCCCAGCGGAGTGCCGTCGTCAAAGTAGGCGCGCCGATACCAATCGCCGTCCCAGGCTTGCTCGAGTCCTTTTTTCAGCTTCTCGAGGTGATCACGATAGCGTTCGCTACGATTGCTGTGCTCTGACGGCACCTTCCCTGACGGCCGGGTTTCTGATCGCTCGCACAGAGGCAGAAATCCGTCAATGACTGTGCACAGGAACCAACCGAGCCAGACGCTTTCACCTTGACCTCCGACGCCGACGCGATTCATCCCATCGTTCCAATCTCCGCATCCCATCAAGGGCAGTCCGTGCGCGCCGAACGTCAAACTCCGGTCGATGGCGCGCGCGCAATGTTCGAGCACGGTAGCTTTTTCCTTAGAGACTTCGGGCTGGAAATAGTTTTCAACCTGCCCGGGTTCCAGCTCGGGCCCCTGGATGAATGCCACTTCTTCGTCCAGGACAGAATCGTCACCGGTCACATTCACATAGAACGAAGTCACGTACGGCAACCAAAGCAAATCGTCAGAGAAATGCGTGCGCACGCCGCGCCCCACCGGTTCGTGCCACCAGTGCAGCACGTCGCCCTCTTTGAATTGACGGCCGGCAGCCCGCAGGATCTGTGCCCGCGCAACGTCGGGTTGGCTATAGACCAGCGCCATCACGTCCTGGAGCTGATCGCGAAATCCATAGGCGCCGCTTGATTGATAGAAAGCCGAACGACCGCGGACACGACAGGCCAGCACCTGACATAGCAGCCAGCGATTCACCAATGTATCCATCGAACGATCGGGTGTCTTGATCTCCAGCGTACCCAGGGCCTGATCCCAGAATCCGAGCACGCGTTCGAAAGCTTCATTGACCTCATGCAAACTGCGAAACCGTGAATTGATGGCCCGGGCGGCTTCAATCGATTCGGCCTCGCCCAGCAATAAGACGACCTCCCGCGCCTCGCCGGGCGCCAGTTCGATCACTGACTGGATGGCGGTGCACGGATCCAGCCCCGCACCATCGCGACCGCTGAGTGATGTCCGCCGCAGTGCCGCCGGATTTTGCAGTGAACCATTGCGACCAATGAATTCCTCGCGATCGCAGGTCATCGTGAATTGCTTTTCGCTGGTGGCGGCAAACGCGACTCGACCGGCAAACTCGTTGTTGTAGCTATTGCGCGCAAAAATGGCCCCATTGCCTTCTTCCAAATCTGTAACCACGTGATGCGCGGCGCCCTCACGGTTAACGCCCAAAACCAGCTCGTTGTAGCTGGTGACTGAGATTCGACGACGGCGATCAGTTCGATTACGCAAGCGCAGGAGCGAGATTTTCACCGGCGCATCCAACGGAGCAAACAGAAGCAGCTCTTGCGAGAGTCCGTGACTGGCGTGCTCAAAAACGGAATAACCCTGACCGTGCCTAATCACATATGAATGTGACTCGCGAATGGGGAGCGGCGTAGGCGTCCAGGTCGCGCCGGTTTCCTCGTCACGGAGATAAATTACCTCGCCGGGCGGGTCGCTAACCGCATCGTTGGCCCAGGGCGTCAAACGATTTTCGTGACTATTGATTGACCACGTGAAACCACCGCCGGTTTCGGTCACGAGGAAGCCGAAATCCTCACGGTTGGCAATCACGTTCGACCAGGGCGCCGGTCCCCACTGGCCTTCGCCCAGGGTGATCACATATTCGCGCCCGCCATGGGCAAACCCGCCGAGTCCGTTGAAGAATGAAAGCTTCGGCGTATCAGTAATCGGGTCAGAATAAATCTGCGATGGCGCGCGTGGCACCAGCGCGGGCGGCAGGGCTTCATCAGCCGGCCGCCGCGTCAATTGATCTTCCAATGAACCGCGTTCGCTGACAATGACCGCGCGCGCCACGGCATGCAACAGCAGCCGCTCCCCCTCACTTAACTTATCGGACCGCCGAATAAAGATGCCGCTCGGTTTATCGAGCAAGCCCTGGGCGCCGGACGCGCGCACCGCAACCTGCAAAGCGTCCTGTAAGCCTTGCGCGTAACCACTCGGATGATCGTTCAGGATTACCAGATCGAATTGCAGCCCTTTCATGCGCAGGTACTGGTGACCACGAAGTAGTTGACGCGCCTGCGAAATATCTTCTTCGCGTTCAAGTCGCAGGATAACGATTGGCAAATCTCCACCGATGCCCTGCCCCCACAGGCCAGACTGAGAGAGTTTGTTCAGCGCCAATACATGAGGCCGCGGTCGCAACGATGGATCAACGTACAGGATGCGACTGGCGAGCAACTGAAAGACATGTGCTTCATCCGGATCGATGTGCAGATGGCTCATCTCGACCTGCGCCCGAGTCCAGGCCATGCGCGACTCTCGCTCGAAAATATTCGCGTCGTAGTATTTTTCGGCCAATCCGTTAGCTTGTTCCCGCGATGTGGCCATGCCGGTGGTAAAGACAACCTGCGCCGTCTGGTTGGGCTGCAAACGCACGCGACAACGCAAACTGAAAATGGGATCGAGCACGGCGCCGGTGGTGTTTGAAAGCGGCCGATCTTCTATCACTGCGACCGGATCGGCGGTTGAGTGCCCGCGGCCGACAAATCGCGAACGGTCCGTCTCAAACTGGATTCCGCCGATCGTATCGGTCGTCGTCGCCAGGACGTGGACACCCCACACGGTTTCATCTTCCGACGAACGCGGACGCCGCTGCGCCAGAATCGCCTGGTGCGGCGCATTGAACTCAGTTTGAATGAAGAGATTGCTGAACGCCGGATGGGCCAGGTCGTCCGCTCTAGGCGCCAGCACAACCTCCGCATAGCTGGTCAACTCAATCTCTCGGGTTCGATTTGATTGATTGGTAATTGAGACGCGACGCATCTCGACGTTGTCTTCGGCCGAAACGATCACCTCGCTGTGCGTAACGATGCCGGAATCGCGCCGCCAGAAATCAGCCTTGTCTTCTGAGAAAGCGACCTCATAACTCTGCGGCTGATTTCCTACGGTTTGGTAACCCGCTGTCCAGACTCCGCCAGTGCGCACGTCGCGAATGTAAATAAAGCTGCCCCAGTTGTCGCGCGTCCGGTCCGCGCGCCAGCGAGTCACGGCCCTCGGCCCACAAGTCGAATAGCCTCCACCCGCAGTCGTAATCATCACGCTGTAGCTGCCATTCGATAACAGTTGGGTCTCGGGCGTGGGCAACTCGGCCGTGTCATACGCACGGGTTATCAAGCCCGTGAGCGAACGCACGACGCGACCACTCAAAACTTCCTCGGCGCGTGGATGGGCGGCAGGGACGCCGCGTGGTATGCGCTCCTGCAAAAGCAGCTCAGTTGCCTGCACTGCCGCATCACTGTGAAAACGGTTCTCCATGACGTCGCCGTTCAGCAAGTTGTCCAACGCGATCAGGCTCATTCCCTGGTGGTGCGCCATAAAGGCGCGCACGACGGTGCACCGCTCGCCTTTCTTTACTCGCTCAGGCGTGTAATCGAGCGCCTCGTAGAGCCCATAGCGAGACAGCGCGCCTTCGCTCTCAAGCACTCGTAGGTTCTCCATGGCCGGTCCCGGCGCAACCATAGCCGCCAAAATTGTCGAATAAGGCGAGATAACCAGGTCCTCGATCAATCCACGTTTTAAACCCAAGCCGGGAACGCCGAATGGTCCGTACTGATATTGAAAGTGAAGATCGCGCGCGGCATAGGCCGATTCCGAAATGCCCCAAGGCACTCCGCGTTCGTAACCGTATTCGATTTGGCGCGAGACGACAGCATGGTAAGTCTCACTCAACAATGTCTCGCGATAGTTTCGCATGACTATCAGCGGCATCAGGTACTCGAACATCGTCGCGGTCCATGAGATCAATGCACGGCCGCCGTCGACCGACGTAAGCTGCCGGCCCATGCGGAACCAATGCTCTTGTGGCATGTCGCCTTTGGCGATGGCGATGAAACTCGCGAGCCGCGCCTCGGAGGCCAGCAGGTCGTAGAAAGAATTGTCGTGGTGTCCCTCGCTCACGTTGTAGCCGATGGTGAAGACCTTGCGCTCGGGGTCGAGCAGGAACCTGAACTCCATTTCGTCAACAATCCGCTGACAAGTCTGGACGATTGCGGCCAGTCTGTTCGAGATGGTCCTGGCCGACTCAGCCGCCTCTTCGAGAGCCCTGGTCAACTTGTTCAGCTCCTCAAGCGCATGGATGGCCGGCATCCCTGTTTCGACGTGTCGGGACTGGCCAGCATCGTGTTGCTGGCGTATTCCGCCTTCCTCCAGCTGCACCCGAAGAGCGGCAAGTTGTACCAGTGCTCTATCGCAGGTTTCCGCTATACGAGTTAGCGACGGCACCTGCTTCAGTTCCGAATTAATGTTCGGCCATTGCGACGCTCCGACAAAATCTCTATTAGACGAATTCAGATTCGTTGCGGTAACGGCAGCCCACGGCGCCAGCAGTTTCAAATCGCGGTTATAGTTCTGCGCTTCCTTAAGCAAAGAACTCGTCCACCAACGCAGATCGGCAAATTGCTCCCCGCCGTGCTCGTGCGACAGCGCCGCCACGATGTCGTCGATGGCGAGTGCGCGTTCATTGATTTCGGTAAGGAGTGTCACCCAATCGGTAAGCGCTTCGGGAGTGGCACCAGAAAGTAGCGTCGCGCAGGAATCGATCTCAGAGGTCAACTCCTTAAGGGTGATGACGGAGGTGCGTTGACGGGACGCCGCAAGCTGGGACAATTCCTGCCGGACGGCATTGATCGTGTCAGCCATGCCAAGCAGCACGCGGCGATCGAAAAGTGCCTGGTCTGGAAGTTCGAGACAGGCTTGCTTGAGCGCGATCAAACTGCCCGCGAGATTTCCGCTGTCCACTGTTGAGACGTACTGCGGTGACAACGGCTGCAGCGTCCTGGTGTCATGCCAGTTTAGATAATGCCCCCTGAACTTCTGAAGTTTTTCGAGACTGCCAAAAGTGAATTCAAGACGTTCGAGTAATTCGATCAAGCCAACGTAACCAAAGTCGTACGCCGCCGCGGTCGAGAGCAACAACAGTCCGATATTAGTCGGCGAAGTGCGGTGCGCAATTACCTCCGGATCCTCCTGGAAATTGTCGGGCGGCAACCAGTGATCTTCATCGCCCACGAATGTTTCGAAATAGCGCCAGGTCCGCCTTGCAATGATGCGTCCGGTGCGAACGTCTCGGGCGCTTAACTCTCTTTTTCCTTCCGCGAGCCGGCGGCTGACGTAATAAGCAACAAATGGCGATAGAATCCACGCCACGAAGAACACAATTGCGAAAGGCAGTGACCGCGGCCTGAATGCCCCCACCGCAACCGCAGCCACCAGGCAGATTGCGAGCGCCGGCCACATGAATCTCAGAAAGGCCGGAAAATCATGTTTGCTGGACTTCTCCACTCGCGCGGCTGTTTCCCACTCGAGCAGGCGCAGGCCTGAGATTAGCGTCCGATATTCGGTGCGCACGATGGCGTCGGCCATTAGCCATGCCTGATGCGCAAGGAAGACAATCTCCAGAGAGATTTGCGCCGTGCTCGTCCGCAAGTCCCCCCAGATGCTCCAGAAATGACTCGTCCAGGGAACGCCTCGCGGATGAATCAGAAGCCCGGTAGTGACATGGGCATAAACCGGATACGCCAGCGTTAACACGACGAAGAGCGTCAACCATGCGCTGGCGGGAAGCAGCGTCCAACTGGCGAACAGCAGCAGCACGATCGAAGGAGCCAGAAGACTACGTCGTAGATTATCGAGAATCTTCCAGCGAGAGATGGTTGAAATAGGATTGCGTGTCTTTCTTCCCTGCGGGTCGCGCACTACGCGTCCGAGCCATCGAGCAATCTGCCAATCACCGCGCGTCCAACGATGCTGTCGATTTGCGTAGGTGTCGTAATGCGCCGGATAGTCGTCGAGGAATTCAATATCGCTAACCAACGCTGCGCGCGCAAAGACCGATTCAAAGAGATCATGACTGAGTAGCGTTTGCTCGGGCACGCGGTCCTGAAGCGACCGCTCGAAGGCGTCCACATCATAGAGACCCTTGCCAGTGTAGATACCTTCGCCAAAAAGGTCCTGATAGACATCAGAAGCCGCAGTCGTATACGGATCGATGCCGGTATTGCCTGAAAACACTCGCGCGAACAAAGACCGCGAACTGCTTTCCAGAGAAATGCTCACCCGTGGTTGCAGGATTCCATAACCACCGATCACGAGTCCCGACTCAGCATCCAGACGCGGCTGATTCAATGGATGAATAGCTGTGCCGAGCAGACGGCAGGCTGCGTCGCGTGGCAATTGCGTGTCAGCATCCAGGGTAATGACGTAGCGAATCTGCGACAGCAGAGCCCGGTCTGAGGTGCTGAAAATGAAACTTGTGTCCGGCGCGCCGCGCAGCAATCGATTGAACTCGCGCAGCTTGCCACGCTTGCGCTCCCAACCGATCCATTTCGCCTCGGTCTCGCACCACTGGCGCCGGCGAAGAAAAAGATGAAAGCGAACTGACTGAGCTTCACTGTGCCGCTGATTCAGTTGCTCGATGCCGAGTTTGGCCGCTTCGAAAATCTCCTTGTCGCTGGGCGTCTCCTCTTGCGACGCATCGGCAAAATCTCCGAGAAGCGCGAAATGCAGGTTCTCGTCCTGATTCGCCAAATATGTGACTTCGAGTTTGTCGATCAACGCATCGATCGTTGCTTGATCGTGAAGAATTACCGGCACGACTACCATCGTGCGCGCCTCGGCGGGAATGCCTTTCGACAGATCGATTTTCGGCAAGAGGCGCGGCGCGAAAAGATGTGTGAGGTCCCAATTAAGAACGCTCAAAGCGAGGTCACTGGCGGGTATCAGCACCAGCACCGCCGTCAAAGCTGTCAGTAGCATGCCGGCGCCGGCGGCAAAGACGACGAAGGTCAGCAACAAAACGACCAGCAAGGTCAAGAGGGTGAGTGCCCCGAGATACGCGACCGTTGCATGTCGTTCTATCGTCCGTCGCAACCTTTCACCCAGGTTCGGCCAACATGCAACCTCTGGCTCGAGACGATACAGGCCATCGTCGACCAGGAAGTATCCGACGTGCGCATGGGCGGAATGTTCGTTTGCGTCCCGGGCCGCCTCAGCCATCCGCAAAACGGTGCGCGCAATTTCCAGCTCGGTCTTCCCGGTGCGCTTACTGACCCGCTCAATTACGTGGCGGTAACGGTCGCGGGTAGCGAAATCCATGCGCGAATAAGCGCCGGCAGGATCCTTCGCGAGCTCTGGATCAACAAGACTGACCTTTTCAAAGAAGTCTCGCCAATCGAGCGTCGAGAGCAGCCGCATGCTGGTGATGATATTGCCGACGGTAACCTGCGCGGCCGCTTGTCGCTGATGCTCCTCCTGAACAATTCGCTCAATTGAGAGACTCTGCTTTCCGAGTTGCTTCTCCAGCCATTCAAAAACCGTCACGACGGCTGGATCCTGTTCACGCAATCGTTGCGTCAGCTGTACTGCAAAGGTGTGACTTATTGGTTTGCGCTTGCCGAAACGTGAGGTGAGCAGCGGCATGAGTTCGCTCGGCTGGCGCTGAGCCAACTCGAGCAACTTGTCTGCGAGTTTGTCAGCTTCTTCGCGTTCGTCACGCGACGAAACAATCCGGCTCGCGAGACGACGAAGATTCTCAACCAGGGCGAGGCGCAAACTAATCGGCACCGCCCATAGCTCACCAATCGAGAGTGGCGAGACCTTCTGGTAAGCATTGATGAAACGACGCAGAGTCTCGGTATCGAGATGACTGTCCGTGTGGGCGACCAGGGCGATCGAGAGAGCATAAATGCGCGGGTAGTTCCGGTAAGGACCCTCCCCAAGTTTCGGCAACTCGTGGTAGTAGCCCTTCGGCAGGTCTTCGCGAATCTCCCGGACCTGCTCTTCGACGATATGGAAATTATCGACCAGCCACTCGGCTGCAGGTGAGATTACGTGCGTCGAGCGAATTGATTGCGCAAGTTCCTGATAGACGCTGATGAGTTTGCGCCCGTTGTCCTCCAATCGCGGCAAGAGCAAACTGACGCGCTGCGGCATTTCCGCAATTTTGTGTTCCGCCGCCAGGTGCGCAGCGTATTGCTCCAGACGCTCGACGCTGTACAACTCTTCACGGATCGGCGGCTCGGTGTCTGGCTTGCCGTAGAGTCGGCGGATCAATCCTGAAAACAAATTCGCCATCGTCAAATGGGGGAATTGCTAAACGGGGGATTCGATTAAGGGGGAATTCCAGGGGGGGAGTTTTTGCTAGGATATCACGAGGGCTTCATGGGCCACCTAGCCGCGGGCGTTTAAAAAAGTGTTCTTGCGTTGACAAGAACCAATTGATCTGGTGAGGAGAAACAAGAGCGGCTTCAACCTTTCGATTGAAGCCGCCTGGCTGTAGCGCAAATTGTTAATTTGCGAACGGTGCCAATTTAGCAAATTGGCCTACATGCCCATGCCGCCGCCCATGCCGCCCATGCCGCCGCCCATGCCGCCCGGAGCCTTGTCCTCTTCAGGAAGCTCCGAAACCATCGCTTCAGTGGTCAGCATCAGGCCTGCGATTGACGCTGCGTTCTGCAGCGCCGTGCGCGTGACCTTGGCCGGATCGATGACGCCCGCTTTCACGAGGTCCTCGAATTCTTCGGTCTGAGCGTTGAAGCCGAAGTGATCGTTCTTGTCGTTGCGCACGCGCTCGACAACCACGGCGCCTTCTTTGCCGGCGTTGTGGACGATCTGGCGCAGCGGCTCTTCAAGAGCGCGCTTGACGATCGAAACGCCGATTTGCTCATCGGCATCGCCATCTTTCGCGACGTCGAACTTATCGAGAACCTTCGCCGCGCGCACCAGCGTCACGCCGCCGCCCGGAACGATTCCCTCTTCCACCGCCGCACGGGTTGCGTGCATGGCGTCTTCGACGCGAGCTTTCTTTTCTTTCATCTCGGTCTCAGTCGCCGCACCTACCTTGATCACGGCCACGCCGCCAACCAATTTCGCCAGACGCTCCTGGAGCTTCTCGCGGTCATAGTCAGAGGTCGTCTCTTCGATCTGGGCACGAATGGTCTTGACGCGACCTTCGATGTCGCCCTGCTTGCCCGAACCCTCCACGATCGTCGTGTTGTCTTTGTCGATCGTGATCTTCTTGGCCTTGCCGAGATCCTGCACCTGAACATTCTCGAGCTTAATGCCGAGATCTTCGCTGATGACCTTGCCACCCGTCAGGATCGAGATGTCTTCGAGCATCGCCTTACGACGATCGCCGAAGCCCGGGGCCTTCACCGCCGCGACGTTGAGCGTGCCACGCAGCTTATTGACCACGAGGGTCGCCAGCGCTTCACCTTCGACATCTTCCGCAATGATCAGCAGCGGTTTGCCCATCTTGGCAATCTGCTCGAGCAATGGCAGCAGGTCCTTCATCGAGCTGATCTTCTTCTCATGAATCAGGATCAGCGCGTTCTCGAGGCTAACTTCCATTCTCTCCGGATCGGTCACGAAATAAGGCGAAAGGTAGCCGCGGTCGAACTGCATGCCCTCGACGACTTCGAGCGAAGTCTCCATCGTGCGCGACTCTTCGACGGTGATGACGCCGTCTTTACCGACCTGATCCATCGCCTGCGCGATGATGCCGCCGATCGTCGCATCACCATTTGCTGAAACCGTGCCGACCTGCGCAATCGCATCGCCCTTGACGGGCTTGGCCAAACGGTGAATCTCCTCAGTCGCGCGCTCGACAGCCTTGTCGATGCCGCGTTTCAGAGCCATCGGGTTCGCGCCGGCGGCGACGGTCTTGACACCTTCGCGGAAAATCGCCTGCGCCAAAACTGTCGCGGTGGTCGTGCCGTCACCGGCCACGTCCGAAGTCTTGGAAGCAACTTCGCGAACCATCTGCGCGCCCATGTTCTCCAGGTTGTCCTTTAATTCAATTTCTTTCGCTACAGTCACGCCGTCCTTGGTGATCGTCGGCGAACCGAATTTCTTATCGATCACGACGTTCCGACCTTTTGGACCGAGCGTGATCTTCACTGCATCGGCGAGCTGATTAATTCCGCGCAAAATCGCTGCGCGTGACTCCTCGCCATGAACTACTTGCTTTGCCATCTTCTCTATTCTCCTCGTTAAGAATTCATTGGCGGCTGAGCTTCAGCCGTCGATTACTTACCGCCTTTTTTTCCGGCGGCCGCGCGCTGAATGACTCCAAGAATCTCGTCCTCGCGCATGATCAAAAACTCTTCGTCGTCGAGTTTGACTTCTGATCCGCTGTACTTGCCGAACAGAACTCGATCGCCAGCTTTTACATCCAACGTCTGGCGGGTGCCGTCCTCGCGATACTTGCCTTCGCCGACTGCCACAACTTCGCCTTCCTGCGGTTTTTCCTTAGCGGTATCCGGGATGATGATCCCGCCGCGAATCTGTTCGCCTTCTTCGATGCGCCGCACAATGACGCGGTCATGAAGCGGCCTGATGTTCACTGCCATAACTTCTGTCTTGCTCCTCTCAAATAGGTGATTTTGGACACAAACTTACGAATAAGAACTTCTCTTTAACTTCCCAGTTTTGGCAATCTGGTGTTATGAGTGCTAAGAAAATATAGTCAAGCTGACAGGGGTTGTCAACCGACCGATCCTGGCTGGAGCTACTGAAGAAACTTTATCGCCTCCGTCCTGATTTCTTTGTGGCGGCCTCGGCCGTTTCCGACCGCTCCCATTCGTCCATTAACGCAGCCAGGCGCGCCTCTGCTCGCCGGTATTCTTCGTTGGCTTTAACCAGTTTCGTGATATCGCGCGCAATTTCAGGAGTGGCCATTTGGGTAGATAATTCCTTGATCAGGTTTTCTACTTCGGTGATTTCAGCCTCGATCGCCCGCGAGTCCCGCGCCTTTTTGACTATCTTGATGCGCTTGGTATCCGAGTTTCTGTCGGTTTCCTTGCCGGAGGCTGAATCTGACAATTTGTTCGCGCTAGCTTTAGAGTCCCGCTGCCCGCTGGAGGCGGCCGATCGACTCATCTTTGGTTTACCCTCAGTCAGCTCATCAGAGCGTGACGTGCCTGCTTTCCAATCATGATATCCGGTGTAATCGCCGTTGTAGTGCTCGACCCGACCGTCACCGTCAAGGGCAAGCATCTGCGTCGCCACTCGATCGAGAAAAAAGCGATCATGACTAATCGTTAGAATCGTTCCTTCATAAGCCTGCAAAGCTTCTTCCAGCGCCTCACGTGATGGAATATCCAGGTGGTTCGTCGGCTCGTCCAACACCAGAACGTTTACGCCTGAGTAGATGAGTTTCGCCAACGCGAGTCTTCCTTTTTCGCCGCCTGACAGGTCGCGCACGTGCTTGTATACGTCGTCCCCAACAAAAAGAAATTTGGCGAGAAAGGATCGCAGTTCACCGGAAGATGCCGAGGCAGGAGCTACGCGTCGCAACTCCATGATGATCTCGTTTCGCTCATCAAGATCCTCAAGCTGCTGCGCGTAATAGCCAATTTCAACCTTGCTGCCCCAGCGGATTTCTCCCGCTAACGCTGCCAGCTTCCCCAGGATTGTTTTCAGAAATGTTGTTTTCCCCGAGCCGTTCGGCCCGATAATCCCCAAACACTCGCCGCGCCGCAAAATCAAAGAGATGTCGCGCGCGAGCGCAAGCTCGCCATATCCGACGGTGAGATCTTTCAACGTGAGTACGTGCGTCCCTGCGCGCTCGATATCCTGCAACCGAAAGTTGCCCGAAGCCTGGTCAGCCCGCACGGCTTCTACCCGTTCGAGCCGTTGCAGCATGGTGCGCCGTGACTTGGCCTGTTTGGTTTTCTGTCCCGCGAGGTTCTTGCGAATGAATTCTTCCGTTTTGGCAATCAGCCTTTGCTGGTTCTCAAACGCCCGCTGTTGAATCTCGCGGCGCTCCTCGCGCTCGACAACATAGGCTGAATAGTTGCCGTTGTAACTGGCCGCCTGGCCGTTTTCGATTTCAACAATCCGCCGGCACGAGCGATCCAGAAAGTACCGATCGTGAGAAATGATGACGAATGATCGTTGGTAGGTTTGCAGAAATTCTTCCAGCCATTCAACGGCGCCAACGTCGAGGTGGTTCGTCGGCTCGTCGAGCAACAGCACATCGGGTTCCGACAACAGCAAGCGCGCCAGCCCCAGGCGATTTTGCTGCCCGCCAGACAGAGTCTTCGTTTCCATTTGCCAGCTATCGCGGTCAAAGCCGAGGCCCTGGAGAATCGCTTCAGCCTTAGCTGAATACTCAAAACCTCCTTCGTGCTCATATTCGTGCTGCAGGTCGCTGTATCGCTCAAGGACCTTTTCCAACTCATCGCCGGCATCAGCCATGCGATGTTCCAGGTCATGCATCTCGTGCTCGATCTGCTGCAAGCGGCCAAATGCTGCCAGCGCGGATTCGTGAATCGTCGATCCTTCTTCGAAATGAACGTGCTGGGCCAACAATCCAAGCTTCAAACCGCGGGCCCGCACCACTTCCCCGCGGTCCGGTGTTTCCTCTCCGGTGACCAGCCGGAAGGCCGTCGTTTTGCCGGCGCCGTTGCGGCCCACTAATCCGACATGCTCGCCAGGATTAATCTGGAACGACGCGCCGCGCAGGACGTCTTGCGCGCCGTAGGATTTGTAAACCTCTGAAAGGCGAAACAACATTTTCGAGTAGCGCAAACTGTTAGTTTGCGATTCGCAAGCTACCAGCTTGCGTTACACACGCAAAACGGGCGCGGCCACTGTCGGCGCCGCGCCCGGTACGTTTGGCAATCCGCGAAGTTTACTTCTTCGCCGGTGACGTAGCCGCAGATGGACTTGCTTTCGCAGCCGCTGGCGGCGCGGTTGCCGTACTAGCTGCGGGCTTCGCCGCGTCCGCGGACGCGGGACGCATACCTCCGAGAGTAGCCGGGTTCGTCAGCATGTTCGACGCGAAATTATTTACAATCTTTGCCTCAGAGACCGCGACCTCCAGCAAAGCGGCGTTTAGAATTTCCTTGCGCTGATTTGTCAGCGCCACGGTAATTTGCTGGCGTACGCCCTGGCTCTCCAGCGTCAGGTTCTCGGTCTGTAAACGTTTATCCTGCAGCTTGAAGATGTACCACTTGCCACTCGGGAACCGCACCGGATCGGTGCGATCGCCTACTTGCATCGAACCGAAGAACTTTCCTACCAGGTCGGCCGGGAAGCCGTTGCCCTTCAGGTCATCCTCGCTGGCGAATCCGATGTCGCCGCCGCGCGTGACTGAATTAGGATCTTCACTGCGGGCGCGCGCCACGGTCGCAAAGTCACCACCGCTTTTCAACTGCGCATTGATGTTGTCGATCTTCGTCTTGGCGTCGGTTTCATTCTTAGCATCGTCATTCGCAACGCCCTGCTGGCTGTTGTCGGCAGGGTCGACCATGATCATCGCCAGGCCAACGCCGCGAGCGTTCACAAACTGTTGCTTGTTGGCGTTGTAGTAGTCCTCGACCTCGCGATCGCTAATCGTGATTTTGCCTGAGTATTTGTCCTGCAATGAATTGATCGCCAGGTCCTTCTTGGCATCTTCGCGCACAGCTTCCATGCTCATGTTCTGTTCTTTGAGCTGCCGGGCGAAATCTTCGTCGGTCAATCCGGCCTGTTGCTTCTGCGAGTTGATCGAGCTGGTGATCTGTTCTTCGGTCGGCAGAAGTTTTTCCTGTTCTGCGCGTTGAAACAGCACCTCTCGTTGAATCAACTTGTCGAGCACGGTCATCCGCGCCTGTGCCAAATCATGTCCGGACATTTGCGACTCTTTGCCACCGGCCTGCTGGTGGATGATCCGCTCAATCTCGGACATCATGATCTTTTTGCCGTTGACGGTCGCGGCGACCGTGTTATCAGGGGTTTCGGCGCTCGAGCCGCAGCCGGCCAGAACCAATGCGCTAAAAACCAGCGCGGCCAGCATCACGAGGCTCTGTTGTCTTCTGTTCACTTTCGTTTCTACTCCTTCAGTTACTCAAACTTGTCTTAATGATTCAGCGAGATGGAATGCCGCTCAGTTCGCGCCTTGACCCGCTATGAAATCGTTTGTTATAAATTTCGTTTCAATTGATCGCGGCGATCCACACTGTGGCGTCGTAAGCCCGTCAGGAGATCAGTCATGGCAAAACGTTGTGAAGTTTGCGGCAAAGGCCCACAGTTTGGCAATAATGTCTCGCACGCCAATAATCGGACCCCGCGTGTTTTCAATCCCAACCTGCAATCAATCCGCGTCAAAACACCCAGTGGCGGTGCCAAGCGGATGAAAGTCTGCACCAGCTGCATCAAGGCCGGCAAGATTGCTAAAGCCGCCTGACCACTTCAGCCGGTAACCGCAATCGCCTCAATTTCGACCTTCGCGTCACGCGGTAGCCGCGCGGCTTGCACTGTCGCCCGCGCCGGCGGATTGTCCGCGAAATACTTTCCGTAGACTTCGTTCATCGCGGTGAAATCATTCATGTCCGCGAGAAAGACGGTCGTCTTGACGATCTGATCCATCCCAACGCCCGCCGCTGCAAACACAGCCTTAAGATTCCGCAAAACCTGTTCGGTTTGCTCGGCAATGCCGCCCGGCACAAATTCTTTCGTCGCCGGATCCAGGGGAATCTGCCCGGATGCAAACACCATGTTCCCGGCCCGGACCGCTTGTGAATAAGGTCCGATTGCCTGGGGCGCATCCTGAGTGGCGATAATTTCTTTCATGATGGCGATAGTTAACGAATCGATGGCCGAAACAAACCCTGTACTTTAACAGACAAATACATAAAATGAGAAACTCGCATAGCGCGGCACACTACGATTGACCATCCCGCTGCAGCGAAAGGATTTTCGCAAATGAAGGCCCGGCTTTTCTTGATGTTTGCATCAATCATCGCTTCCGTTTCAATCACTTTCGTCCGCAATCGGGACCGACCGGTTCCGAAGATGCCGTATGAAGGCCAGCGACCTGAAGCGCTAAATAAAAATACCGCTCGGTGGATGATGCACCGAGCGGCGAATCACAGGAGGTTTCGAGCGTTATCGAGTGTCGCTATGCGTCAGGGCTGTCGACGTGCGGCACTTTCTGCATAACCTCACCAACTGAGATGGCTTTCGCTCGAATGAGGTTGCTACCGTCGCTTTGCGGTCACGCGATGACAGTCATTTCGCAATAAATAACATCTTCGCCGGTGGTCGATTCAATCGCGCAGTCATCTCTCGATGCTATAATCCGCATTTCAGCGATGAGTTCCGCAGACAAATCAACAAAGAAGCGATTGCGAATGGTTAAGGGCGGAAGTGACGCGGCCGATTCGCAACAAACGCCCCCAAAACAGACGCGAGAAGACTCAACCTGTCCTCGCTGCTTCGGCACGGGCATTGAAGTCGTCCCTGGAGAAGGCGCGCGACGTTGTGAATGCAAAATCACCGACAGTCGTGAGCGCTTGTTTCGCCAGGCGCGCATTCCTCCTCGATACCAACACTGCACCCTGGCGAACTATGACGCCGGCACCTCAGAAGGGATGTGGATTGCAAAACGCGAAGCGCAAATCGTGATGGATGATTTTGTCGCGATCGACGGCCGCGGTTTGCTTTTCGTCGGACCCGTCGGCGTAGGCAAGACGCATCTCGCAGTCGCGATTCTCCGCGAGCTGATTGACCGTTATCAGGTGACCGGGCTCTTTTATCAATTCGGCGCGCTGTTGCGCAGGATTCAGGACTCTTACAACCCGATCTCGCAAAGCTCGGAAATGACAGTGCTCCAACCTGTGTTCGATGCGGAAGTGTTGGTGCTTGATGAATTGGGCGCGTCGAAGCCTACCGACTGGGTGCGCGACACGATGATGCAGATCATCAACGCCCGCTATAACGATAAGCGCATGACGATCTTCACGACCAACTATGCGGACAAGCGTAATGAAAAGGAGACGACCGAATCTCTTGAGGATCGTATCGGTGTGCCGTTGAGATCGCGTCTCTATGAGATGTGCCGCACGGTGGAGATTGCCGGAGAAGATTATCGCAAACGCTCAGCCGGCCAAACGGTCTAAATCAGTAATCGCTTTGGGTCGCTACGAAATGAAGGCGGGCAGTAGCCCCCTCTAAACGATTTATCCTTGATTTGTGTTGGCGTATCGCTCCTGTGATTCAGTGACAATCTTCCGGGCGGCCTCAGCATTTTCCCAACCTTTAATGCGCGTCCGCTTCGATTCCAGTTCCTTGTAAACCGAAAAGAAGTGTTCGATTTCCAACAGCAGATGAGGATAAAGCTCACTGTAGTCGTTAAGGTTCTTATAAATGGGATTGTTTAGCCCGACCGCGAGAATCTTTTCGTCCTCGCTTTCCTGATCAACCATCAGCAGGGCGCCAATTGGCCGCACCGTCATCACACAACCGGTAAAGCTCGGCGCATCGACCAGCACCAGCACGTCGAGAGGATCGCCATCGCCACTTAACGTACTCGGTATGAATCCGTAGTCGCCCGGATAGTGAACCGGCGAGTAGAGATTGCGATCAAGACGAAAGACGTGCAGCTCTTTGTCGTACTCGTATTTGTTGGTGTCGCCGCGAGGGATTTCGATGATGGCGTTTACTTCTGCAGGCGCGCCGCCACCGGTGGGCAGGGAAAGATAATTGATCATGAAAGTAGCGCAAGTTGCCAACTTGCAAAACAGACTAGAGAAGACCGCAAGTTAACAACTTGCGCTACAGCCTACAATGACGGACCCGCGCCTTGTCCTTTCGCCGTTTCAATTTCAGTCTGACAAGCGGCGTCGTAACGGGCAGTTGGCAGGGCTTCCAATCTGCGCTCGTCGATCTCGTGACCGCAGCGCACGCACATTCCGTACGATCCTTCGCCCATTCTCATCAGCGCCTGGTCGATGTCCGCGACTATCCTCGACTCATGGTCACTCAACTGCAAAGCCAGTTCCTGAATTACATCACGCACCGCCAAATCAGAACTCTGCTGCAGATCGTCGTTGGCGATGTCGAGCGCGCGCGCTTGTTCGTCGTTGATGTGCTGCGCATGACGCCTGAGTTCGGCCAGCAACAGCTTCTTGAAATGATGTCGCTTCTTATGGTTCATCTCAGCTTCGAAGCCGAATTATAGCGCGCCCCGCGTGTGACGAAAACTCCAGTCAGTGGCACAGACTTTAGTCTGTGAATCCGACTCGAGTTTCAAAACACTCCACAGACTGAAGTCTGTGCCACTTTCGCTGTTGCTCACGGAGACAGCCTGTGCTTTCATCAGAATCTTTCGATGACTGCAACGCTGATTATCGCACTTGCCGCGCTGATTTTTGTTGTCGCTCTGTTGTATTCGACCGTCGGGCACGCGGGCGCCTCTGGCTATCTGGCGGCGATGGCCCTCTTCAGCATTTCGCCGCTGGTAATGAAACCCACTGCGCTGGTGCTGAATATTCTGGTTGCGATCATCGGCACCGTGCGTTTTTATCGCGCCGGCTTCTTTTCCTGGCGCACCCTCTGGCCTTTTGTAATCACTTCGATACCCGCGTCCTTCATCGGCGGCGGACTCAGACTGCCGGAGTCTGCCTATAAATCGATCGTCGGGTTGGTGCTGGTCTACAGCGCGATTCGTTTATTCTTCAGCGCTGCTCGTGGCGACGACCAACCGGTCTCGCGCGTGCCAATTGTAGTGGCCCTGCTGGTGGGCGCCGCACTCGGTTTCTTGTCGGGCCTAACGGGCGTCGGCGGCGGTATCTTTCTGAGTCCGGTGCTGCTGCTCATGCATTGGGCCAGGACGAAGGAGACGTCCGGCGTTGCCGTCGCGTTTATTCTGGTCAATTCAATCTCGGGTCTCCTGGGTCACGTTTCGTCGCTCGCCCTGGTGCCGCGGGAAATAATCTATTTCGCACCGGCGGCAATCGTTGGCGGTTGGATTGGAACACTGCTGGGCACGAGAGTCCTGCCCGTCGGAGGCATTCGGCGCTGGCTGTCAGTGGTTTTAGCTTTGGCCGGAGCGAAGCTGCTATGGGAAGCTACGACTCTTCTGCTCCACAGATAAGTTCCGCTGCGAGCAGTGGAATCGTGAGCTCGTGATGGCCGGTAATCGCGAAGCCGCGGCCGGCGCCATCTGCCGTCGGCCGCCGCACTACATTAGTTAGCGGCCGGTACGATTGAATGAAATCGAAATTGGCGGTCGTGATGTCCTTCAACTCGTGGCCGAGATTTCGGACTAACGTAACGCACTTCAAGAAAATCTCGGGCAAGGTCACGGCCGATCCAACATTCAGATAGACTCCCCCGCCGTCCATTCGCCGGACCATCTCCGCCAATAATCTAAAGTCAGTATGAGAAGTTGCGCCCAGAGCCGCGCCGTCAGCGTTCGGATGAAAATGCGCGATGTCTCCGCCGATGGTTACGTGCACCGTGAAGGGTATGCGCGCGGCGTACGCCGCACAAAGCAACGACAATTCCTGGTTCTTCGGCGTGAGCGCCAGTAGCGCTCGGCCCATTGACTCGCCCAGGCCGATATTGTCTCTGCCTCCCTCGCGCGCTGCGTCATTCAGCAATGTTCCAGTCTCTTCAGCTCCGCCGAATGCGCCCTTCCCCAACGTCGCGTCGACATCTTCCGAAGTTGAACCAACCAACGCAATCTCTGCGTCATGCACCAGCACCGAACCGTTGGCGGCAATCGCAGAAACATAGCCGCGGTTCATCAGATCGATGATTATCGGCGCCAGTCCCGTCTTGATGACATGTCCGCCGAGTCCCCAGATGATCGGCTTGGCTTGCACCCGCGCGCGCCGAATGTGTCCCGCAAGTTCACGAAGATTTTGCGCCGCAAGAATCTTTGGCAATGAATCAAGATAGTCGCGAACCGACGAATCCTGAACGATTGGTTTGGCGAAGTCTGCGATGGTTACTTTGCTGGAGCGGGATGACAGCGGATAAGTCTGAACGTCGTCCAGTTTGATCGGATCGAGGTCATAGATCGACATGCGCGGCGGAGTATATCACGTGGGTTCATTAACTGGATTTGATTTCGCCGAACCGTTCGGGCGGTTATGGCGGCGGCCATTCCCGTTCAGTAACGGCCGCAACACGTTACCGGTGTGCGAGCGTTTGACCGCCGCAACTTCTTCGGGCGTACCACTCGCAACGACGCGGCCGCCCTGCGCTCCGCCTTCCGGACCAAGGTCGATGAGGTAATCCGCACTCTTGATCACATCAAGGTTGTGCTCGATGACGATGACCGTGTTTCCCACCGACACCAGACGCTGCAGCACATCGAGCAGCTTGTGAACGTCAGCAAAATGAAGACCGGTGGTCGGCTCATCGAGGATGTAGATCGTCCGTCCGGTAGCTCGCTTTGACAGCTCCTTCGCCAGCTTGATCCGCTGTGCCTCGCCGCCTGAAAGCGTGGTCGCCGACTGACCCAGTTTGATGTAGCCGAGGCCCACATCAAGCAAAGTCTGAAGCTTTGGTCTTATCTGCGGAATGTTCTGCAATAACGGCAGGGCCTCTTCGACGGTGGCGTCGAGCAGGTCAGCAATTGATTTGCCCTTGTAGGTTACGGCCAGCGTTTCACGGTTGTAGCGAGCGCCGCGACAGACATCGCAAAGCACGTAAACGTCCGGCAGAAAGTTCATCTCGATGCGCTTCAGACCCTCGCCTTCGCAGCCTTCGCAACGTCCACCTTTGACGTTGAAGGAGAAGCGGCCCGGTTTGTAGCCGCGCTCGCGCGATTCGGGCAGCATGGCATACAGCTCGCGGATGGGCGTGAAGAGTCCCGTGTAGGTGGCTGGGTTGGACCGTGGCGTGCGGCCGATCGGTGATTGATCGATCTCGATAACCTTATCGATATGATCTATGCCTTCAATTTCCGCATAGGCTCCCGGCTCCTCGAGCGAGCCATAAAGGTTTCGCGCCAGCGCGCGATAAAGAATGTCGGCCACCAACGTTGACTTGCCGGATCCGGAAACGCCGGTGACGACCGTCAGCAGTCCCAACGGGAACGACACGTCGATTGATTTCAGATTGTGGTGGTGCGCGCCACGGATGTTGATTGATTTGCCGTTCGGCAGACGACGACCTGATGGAACCGGAATCTTTCGTTTCCCGCTGATGTAAAGACCGGTGATCGATTCAGGATTGCCGGCAATCGCTTCCGGTGGTCCGAGGGCGACCAGTGATCCGCCATGCGTTCCCGCACCTGGACCAAGGTCGACGACATAGTCGGCGCGACGGATCGTCTCCTCGTCATGCTCAACTACCAACACGGTGTTGCCTTGATCGCGCAGCGCGGTGAGCGTATCTAGCAGCCGCCGGTTATCGCGCGGATGTAAACCGATAGACGGTTCGTCAAGAACGTAGAGCACGCCACGGAGCTGCGAGCCAATCTGCGTCGCCAGACGAATGCGTTGTCCTTCGCCTCCCGAGAGCGATGCCGACGGACGATCAACGGTCAGGTAGCCCAGGCCCACGGTATCGAGAAATCTGAGGCGCGATTTGATTTCGCGAAGGACGAGACCCGCGACCTTTTCTTCGCGCGCGTCGAGCGTTACCTGATCGAATGCCCTGATCGCATCCTCAATCGTCATCGAGGTATAGTCGGCGATTCCCAAACCGCCCACCCTCACCGCCAGCGAGTCAGCGCGCAAACGGCGTCCATCGCACTCAGCGCACACAATCGGAGAAACCATTTCTTCGATGGCCGCGCGCACGCGCTCCGAAGGCGCTTCGTCCAGCCGCTCGCGCAACCAGGGCAACGCGCCGCGCCACGGACTCTTGTAAGCATAAAGACCCTGACGGAATTTCAACTGCGCGGATAATCCATTGAAGAACGCCGCCCGCACGTCGTCCGGCAGTTGATTGAATGGGACATCTGGGTCAGCCTTAAAGTGCGCGATGACCGCCAGCAGCGCGCTGCGCAGATACGCCGAACCCGCTTTGTCGGCCTCAGCCATGAAGGGCAATTGCGCCGCTGCTTTATCGCCATCGGGAATCAGTTTCGCGGGATCGATCTCCAGCACGGTTCCGAGCCCATGACAATGACGACAGGCTCCGTATGCCGAATTGAATGAAAACGAGCGCGGCTCCAGTGGCGGCACATTGATGCCGCAATTCACGCAGGCCATCTTTTCGGAGTAGAGCTTCTCTTCTCCGTCAATGATCGACACCAGCACGGCGCCGCCCGTTAACTTGAGGGCGGTACGAATTGATTCAGCCAATCTTTCATTGATGCCGGTCTTGATCAGCAGACGGTCGACGACTGCTTCAATTGAATGATTGCGACGCTTGTCCAGGCGAATTTCCTCATCGAGCGAACGCAACTCGCCGTCGATGCGCGCACGAATGAAGCCGTCGCGAGCCAGCTTGGCAATCTCTTTCTTAAACTCGCCTTTACGGCCGCGCACAATTGGCGCCAGGATCATCACGCGTTCGCCTTCAGGCAGTCCGAGCACGCTTTGCAAAATTTGATCGACGCTCTGGCGCGTGATGGGTTGAGCGCATTGCGGGCAATGCGGCTGGCCGATGGATGAAAACAGCAGCCGCAGGTAATCGTAGATTTCGGTGACCGTGCCGACCGTCGAACGCGGACTGCGGGCGACGGTTTTTTGTTCGATGGAGATGGCCGGCGACAACCCTTCGACCGAATCGACGTCGGGTTTTTCCAATTGATCGAGAAACTGCCGCGCGTAGGCGGACAACGATTCAACGTATCGGCGCTGCCCCTCGGCATAAATCGTATCGAAGGCGAGAGATGACTTGCCTGAGCCGGACAGACCCGTGATGACAGTCAATTTATCGCGAGGAATATCGACGTCGATGTTCTTGAGGTTGTGCTGGCGAGCCCCGCGGACGGTGATGCGATCGATTGCCATGTTACCTGAAAACGAGCGCGCCCCACACAGACAGGAATTTTGCGTGGTGACGAACCGGTTATGATAACGTGCGAAGGCGACACGCAGCAAGCGAGCGGACTCGCATCTTGACACTCGAAAATCGCAAACCTAGACTGCCTACTAGCGGAGTCATTACGTGAACCTGCCAAATGCACTAACACTTCTGCGAATTTTTATCGCGCCGCTGCTGGTCGTCGTTTTACTCACGCCGATCTCAGAAAACTGGCTGGGCGTACCGCGATACCTTCTGGGCATCGTTATCTTTGTCGCCGCAGCCCTTACCGATTATTTCGACGGCAAGTTGGCCCGGAGTTGGAAGCAGGTTTCGATCCTGGGAAAGCTCCTCGATCCAATTGCCGACAAGCTGCTAATCTCCGCAGCGCTAATCTCCCTGGTTGAAAATCACCTCGCTCCAGCGTGGGCCGTGGTGATTATCGTCGGTCGAGAGTTTGCCGTGACCGGTCTTCGCTCAATCGCCGCCACCGAAGGCGTAATCATTTCGGCTTCGAAGATGGGTAAGTTCAAGATGGTCGCGCAGGTGATAACCGTGGGACTACTGATTCTCTCAATCTCACCCGGTTACCCGCACGTTTCAAATTTCGGCCGGCCATTCCCGGCAAAGTTTTGGACGGTACCCGAACTAGTCACCGCCTGGGAGCATTTGACCGGCAACGGCGCCACCACCTGGAATGATTGGCAGGTTTTGCTTTACACGGCAGGCCGCGCCATGCTCTGGGTCGTAGTCATTTCAGCCCTGTATTCGATGTACGCATACTTCCGAGCATTTTTTACCAGCAAAGAGCGGCGCGCGAAACGCGCCACCACCGCCGCACCTTCATCAGTTACTCCATCGAACTAGGTTCGCGGACAAAGAAAAAGGCTCTCCAGCAGATGCTGAAGAGCCTTAACTTTCGAGCGTCAAAACCGCTCACCGCCCACTACCAATCAATTACTGCTGCGGTTGCGGCGTTGGTGATGCTTGCGGATCCGGTGCCCGTCGCAGAGTTGGCGGCGCCGGCTTATTCGGATCCGTCTTCTGCGTGCTATCGGTAGTTGGAGTTGTAGTCGTCGTCGAGTCGTCCGGAGTCGGCTGCCGGCGCTTCAACGTCGGTCGCCCCGGTGTGTCGCTGCTATCAGAAGCGATCGCGCCACTTGAACTCGCGCGCGCGTTCGAGAGTCTCAGCAGACGATTCTTGACTCGCTGAAATTCCGACGAGCTGATCACATATTCTTCGCGTTCAGGAAAACGCGCCGCCAGGGCAATCGCGGATTGACGCCTATCGGCCGGCGCCGGGTGATCCTGAAACAACTTCGCGATAGTGCCGGGTTTCTTCTTGTTCTTGGCTTCAAGCTTTTCAAACATGGTGGCCATCGCGCCCGGATCGTAACCGGCGGCCCACATGTACTGGACACCAAGCTTGTCGGCTTCCTCTTCCGCACCGCGGCTGAACTTCAGGAAGGCCATGCCTTCAAAGAACTGGCCACCGTTATAGAGGACGTTACTGACAATCGGGCCACCAAGGATCATGCCCGCAAGCATGCCGTAATCGATGGCCCGCATCTTCGCCTCGTTTTCCATCGCATGGCGAGCCGCAACGTGGGCAATCTCGTGCGCCATCACACCCGCGAGCTCCGCTTCATTATCCGCGGCCAGAATCAAACCCTTGTTGACGTAGAAGAACCCTCCCGGCAGGGCGAACGCATTGACTTCATCTGCGTCAATGACTTTGATGGTAAAAGGCACCTTGGCATCGGAATGCAGCACGATGTTCTGCCCGACGCGATTGACGTACTCAGTAATAATCGGATCGTCGACAAACTTGGCTTCCTTATCGACCTGTGCCGCCAGCATGCGGCCCATCTTTACTTCACTCTCAGTTCCCTTCGCGCCCAGAATGCCGTGCGCCCAAATTCCCTTGTTGATATTCCGCTTGCCAATCATCTCGGGATCTTCGCCGGTTGACAGAGGCTTCCTGTTCGAGGTCTGTGCCGTCTGCGGACTGGACGAAGGCTGCGCCTTATCAGTGCTGCTTGCCGGTTTTTGCTGAGTAGGAGACTGGGACGATTGTTGGGCTTGATCTTTGGTCTGACCCTGATCCTTGTTCTGCTGCCGCGGCGCTGCGAATGAACTCACGCTGCCGACCCACAGACTGGCTCCCAAGCCGAATGCGATGACGGCGCGAGAGAGTTGAAATTTCATCTGAACCTCCAAAACTTCAAGGGCGGGAGAAGAACTGGGGCTTTCATCTCCTCGGTTGGCCGCCGTCGTTCTGCGGCCGCTTTAATTTTTCCGGGGGCAGCGCCCGAGGCCGCGGCACTGCAACGATTTAACGCACCGCTATGATGCCGTCTTTGCTTCAGAAGGTTGCGCCGCGATCACCCGATCAGCACATTTCATTCGCTTAGCTGGCATCGAGCGACATTATATGTCAGTTATTGTCAAAAACCTATGGAAATTGCCTGCCGATCCTTCACATGTTAGAGTCCGACCCCACGCGAGGTATCGGCATTGAAAGCAGGAAATGAAAGGCGCAAGAGTGCGCGCGTTAGCCAAGCAAAGACGCACTCGCTCAAGATCACGATTATCGGAGCCGGCCGGTTGGGCCTTGCGCTGGGCATGGCGTTCCAGCGATCGGGTCACCGAACGAGCATCGCTTTGACGCGAACCAGTCGCAGCGCCAAGAATGCGGCACGGGTGCTAAGAACCAAAACGGTCGCGCTGGGACGAAAGCCATTGGATGAAATTGCAGAGGCTGACCAAGCTTTACTCCTGGAAAGCAATGTCGTCATCATCGCCACACCCGACGACTCCATACAAAAAGTGGCCAGGCAGTTGGCGATAATCTGCGAGTCTAAGCTCCAAAATGGAACTACCGACAGGAGCGCTCCGGTCTTCCTTCACACGAGCGGCGCGCTCACCTCGGGAGTCCTGGAAAGTCTCGCCCATCTCGGGTGTCCAACCGGTTCGATGCATCCGTTAATGTCGATTAGCGGTCGACCCGATGAAGCTCCCAGTTTTTCCGGAATCCACTTTTCGCTGGAGGGCCACCCCACAGCGCTTCGAGTTGGCAGACGACTCGTTCGAGATCTCGGGGGTGACAGTTTCGTAATAGATCGAAAGAGCAAACCCATCTACCACGCTGCGGCGTTGATGGCTTCGCCAAACCTGACCGCACTCATCGATATCGCCGTCGAGATGATGACCCATTGTCACCTTACGCCCGCTCGCGCGCGGAAAATACTACTGCCGCTCATAGAAAGTACCGTCACAAATCTGGTCAGCCAGGACCCGCCACGCGCATTAACAGGAACATTCAAGCGAGGCGACCTCGACACCGTTAAGGTGCATCTCGCGGCAATTGCGTCAGAAAGACTCACGGACGCTATGAAAGCCTATGAAGTTCTCGGTAGGCGCTCGCTGAAAATGTCTAAAATCCCAAAATCGAGAAAGCTGCTCATCCAGTCTCTCCTTTCGGAAGCCGCCGCGAGTTCTAAAACCGCACGCGTCCCAACCAAACGTAGACTTCGTGCATCGAAGTCACCCCGACGCAATTAACAACTCTTAACAAAAAACTTGGAACCGTTTCTTTGTTGCCTGCGTCTTTATAACTACCCAGACTCAGTTAACAAGTAACTCACTTTATCGTTCATACACTAGGGAATAATCATGAGTACGACTCAAGCAGCAATCCTGGATTCAATTTCGAAAACTCCACTGCGAGGACTTCCATCGCGCAAGGCATTGGGAACCGAACGTCTAAGCAAGATCAGAGAGATGGCTTCGGCCTTAATCGAAGAGGCTGAACTACTCGAACACGAAAACGGCCTGGCCGAGACTTCTGCCACCGTCGAGAACCTTAACCTGAAATCACGGCTCGATTTTTTTGAAGAGGTGAAGCGCTTCGAGGTGCGTCTGATAAGTCGCGCGCTGGAAGTTACGGGCGGTAATCAGGCCCGGGCTGCGAAGTTGCTGGGTTTGGGGACGACGACTCTCAACTACAAAATCAAGGCTTACGAAATCAAAGCCGCCTAAGCTGTTCATCTTTGCGACTTACTAGTTGACCGCCTCCGATTCTTCGGGGGCGATTAACTGTTGGTCGGAAACGATCAAGACTCGTTCGTCGAATAGCGTCGAATCGACGAGCGTCTGCACCAGGTATTCCCCGGCAACCGGAAAAGTCACGTTCACAAAGAAGCTGATATTGTCGGCTGAGCCATGACTTACCTCGAACCGCGCGGGTTGCGATACGACCAGCGCCTGCTGTCGATCAGGCATGAGAATCCTTACCTCGGACAGATGCACGCCATCGCCGCGCCAATGATTGACGACTGCCAGCTTCGGCAACCACACAGGTAATTGCGGCACAATGATCGTCTGGAAAACTCCCATGTACGAGAGCTTGTTACCGACTTCAAGACGCACATCGTCACAGAAGAGTGTATAGGCAAGTTCGAGTTTTTGTTCCTGCTGTTCAGCCATTGCCGCTATCCTAACATCTTTTTGAATCCCGCCTCATCGAGCACCGTCACGCCCAGCTGATTTGCCTTATCGAGTTTCGATCCGGGATCGGCTCCAGCCAGAACATAGTCCGTCTTCTTGCTTACTGATCCGGTAACGCGTCCGCCATTTGCTTCAATCAACTCCCGCGCTTCATCGCGAGTCATGCTCGGCAGGGTGCCGGTCAGGACGAAGACCTTTCCGGCAAACAATTCACTGGTTGGTTGCGAATCCGGCTGGGCCTCGATTTCAGTTCGCACTCCGGCCCGGGTCAAACGCTGACACAGTTCTCGGTTGCCGGGATCGGCAAACCAATCGTGAATACTCTGCGCCATCGTCAAGCCAATCTCGTGAACATCGTCAAGCTCTTCGACCGTGGCGCTGGCGAGTCGCTCCAACGAGCCGAACTGGCGCGCCAGGATTCCCGCGGTCCGCTCGCCGACATGTCGAATTCCAAGACCATAAATCAAATGCCAAAGGTCACGGGTCTTGCTCTCTTCAATTTGGCCGAGCACGTTCGACGCAGACTTCCTGGCCATCCGCTCAAGCGAAGCAAGATCGTCAAGCGATAGCGTGTAGAGATCCGCAACGTCTGTTACCAGTTTGCGATCGAGCAACTGCTCGGCCAGCGCCTCGCCGAGCCCCTCGATTCTCATCGCGCGCCGGGAAGCGAAATGAAGCAGCCGGCCAATTAACTGCGCGCCACAATCGGCAGCGATGCAACGCGACACGGCTTCGCCTTCCGGACGCGAGATCAAGCCACCGCAAACCGGGCAGCGACTCGGCATGCGCCACTTTTTCTCTTTCCCGGTACGCTTCGACTCAATGACTTTAACTACCTTTGGAATTACGTCGCCGCCCCGTTCGACCAGCACGTAATCACCAATTTTGAGTCCTAACCTTTCAATCTCGTCTTCGTTGTGAAGTGTTGACCGCGAAACGGTTACGCCGCTCAATTGCACGGGCTCGAGCATCGCAACCGGGGTCAGAGCACCCGTACGTCCAACTTGTACTACGATATCCTTGACCTTCGTGGTCGCCTGGCGCGCCGCGTACTTGTAGGCGACGGCCCAGCGCGGCGCCTTGCCGGTAGCGCCGAATTGCTCCTGCAACGCCGTCGAATTGACCTTCACTACCACGCCGTCAATTTCGTAATCGAGGTGGTCGCGCTTCGCTTCCATTCGATCACAGAAATCGATCACTTCATCAATCGTTTCGCAGAGCTCCCGATTTTCATTGACGCGGAGTCCGGCGCGCTCGGCCCAGTTCAGCGCCTCCCAATGGGACGCGAACGCTTTCTTCTGGCCGGCGATAACGTCGTACGCAAACATTTCGAGCCGGCGGCGTGCTGTCATCGCCGGATCCAGTTGCCGGATCGCCCCCGAAGCCGCATTCCGCGGATTTGCAAACGGCGCTTCGCCTTCTTCTTCGCGTTCACGATTGGTTCGTTCAAAGATGCGGCGGCCGAGATACGCTTCACCACGAACTTCAATCTCGCGGGCAATCGACTCGGTTCCCTTCCGCAGCTTCAAGGGGATGCTGCGAATGGTCCGGACATTTGTCGACACGTCCTCGCCTCGGAACCCGTCACCGCGCGTGACGCCCCGGACAAACACACCATCCTCGTAGTGGACCGACAAAGACAATCCATCAATCTTCAATTCGGCTACGTACTCAGGCGCAGCCCCGCCCGCCAACTTTCGACAACGCTCATCAAACGCGCGCAGTTCGTCGAGGTTGTAGCTGTTATCGAGCGAAAGCATCGGCACGCGATGAATGAACTCAGGGAATCCTTCCGCGGGCTGACCGCCCACACGTTGCGTCGGACTGTCCGGAGTGATTAGTTCAGGATGCTTCGCTTCGAGTTCGCGAAGCTCCTCCAGCAGAGCATCGTATTCGCGATCCGATATTTCCGGCGCTTCCTGCTGATAGTACAGCTCGTCATGATGACGAATTTCATCACGCAGCGCTTCGAGTTTCTTTTCGATTGAACGAGCCAAGGCGTTATGAGGAATAGAACAGGTATCGAGGGTTAGCAGAATGGCGATCGAACGCGCGACAAACAAATCCTTCGCTCAAGATTTCCACGAACTCGCCTCGGACGCGCAGCACCTCTTGTTTTGCTTTGTCAGGATCACTCTTCAGAAGTGAAGCGAAATCAGCGGGAATTTCGACTGCGCGTTCAGCGTCGCCAAGCGGAAACTCTTCGCGCCGCGAAAACGCTTCGACGCGCGCCTCGTTCAAATCCCAGCTCGCGAACAGCCGGTCACTGTCCATCCCGCTGACACTTCCCTTTTCTGCCGGGTTCGTCGAATAGTCGGTGCCGTAAAAATTCACCGCGTACTCGCGCACCACGACACCCAATCGATTCAGATTGAAGTGAGCGTTGCGTGCCCGCATCGGTTCAAACGTCCACTTGATGTAGTCGCGCCCTTCGCGCAAAGCCCGCGCGCGCTGGGCCCATTTCAACTGCGCACCCACGCCCTGGTTTTGAAACTGGGCGTCCACCGCCATCATGTGCGAATAGCCGAAAATGTAGTCTTCTTTGACCGCGGCGAGATGATGCACGAATCCGATCAGCTTGCCTTCCACAAAAGCTCCCAGCGTCCAGCCACCGGCCCGATTAGAAACGATCAAGTGACGGCGCGGCGAGATTTCCAGATCGGGAAGGCCAAAGACGTCGCGCTGCAACTTGATGCAGGCATCGTATTCTTCAATCGTCGTCACTTCGCGAATGTCAATATTCGCGCGCGTGGTTTCCATTGACATAGACGGCAACGTAGCGACACCTGAGGTTATTACTCATACGGCAATCTGCCGACAGCCATTTATGATTTCGACAGCGGCAACTTTTCAGTCCGCGATAGTTCCGCGAGATCGTTGAGCGTCTGCTGCAGTTGATGGGCCGAGTTTTGAATGCGCTGACAGAAATTACGTTGAGAGTCTGTGAGTTCTTCCTGGCTCAACATGATTTCAGAGAATCCGAGAATTGAAGTGAGCGGCGTGCGCAGTTCGTGAGCCAGATGGGCAATCGAAGCCGACCGCCACTCGGTCAGATCCTGGAGCTTGCGATTCTCTTCTTTCAGCTTGGCGTTCTCGCCCTCGAGAGAGTGATTGCCATCATTCGTTTTTCGCGGCTTCGCCGGCGCCTCACTTTTCGAATTAGCACGTCTCATGGTTTACGAGACCGGTGGCCGGTGCACCCTTTAGCACCGGCTGCCGATTTCAAAATCACTGCCCGCCGACAGCCGATACTATCGCACGCGCTTCGTCCTGTAGCGCCGAGTTCACGCTGGCTTCGCTGGTTTCTTCCTTGGCCGATGCCGATGACTGAAGTTTGGGCGAAGTGCTGCCCACCGGCACCAGCCGATAATCGAGCTTGGCTTCGGCCTTCCCGGCGCCGCCGCCACCCATACCAACTGCGCCGCCGAGCATGCCGCCGATTCTCTTTCCCGTCGACGGCGCTTTGAACGTCGAAATGTCGGTGTAAAGAATGTAGGTGCAACCCTTCGCCTTCGCTTCGATCGCAGCTTCACTCGCTGATGATGCGTTCAACGCCACTGCGTCGATGCCATCGCCAGTCAGCGTGGCAATCAAGCGTTGTCGTAACTCATCGGTGGAGATAGAGGCCTTGGCCTTATTATTGAATTCGACGATGCCGACCTTCGGACGCGCGGCGGCAGGATTCGACATATTCGACGGATTATTCGAAGGTCGAGTCGGCGTCGAACTCGCAGCCGGATTCGCGTCCTGCTGTTGCGCCATCGACATCGCGTCGGCCATCGAAAACGAGTAAAGCTCATCCTGGCTGCGCGCTTGCGAATAACCCGCGGGAACATCGAAGAGCGCTGCGTCGAGCGGCTGGCGCGAAAGCTCAATCACTTCTTTCGTCATGGTAAACGTGACGCTCTGACCATCGGCACCGTACATCCGGGTAGTCTCGATTAGTGGGTATCCCAAATTCGCGACGCCGGTGCGCTTGGTCCGGTAGGTGTCACGACAGCCGCCAGCCGGCATTCTGCCCGGCGTCTGCGGCGGCCTGTCTGATCCGCAATTCAAACCGTACTCCAGATTGATATACCATCCGTCCCTTTCAATCTTCATGTTGTTCGGATTGCACGCATCTGCAGAAGCTTCCATGATTGTCGTGCTCCTCAGGTGCCGCGCGGTAAATCCAAACATTTCCTTCCGCTCGCCGGTATCGACCGTATTCGAGGTCACCGTCACGACTCCGCCGCGACGCGAGGGGCCGGCGCTGGAGGGCGGACCGCTGGGGGCAGAAGCCGTGTCATTGTCACCTGAATCCATCGGCGTGATGAGGTACTTGCGCGCGCGATCGTTAATTTGAATGGTGCGTTTGAGATCACACTCGGTGATCGTCGTCTGACCGCCCATGCCGGCCGTTCCCGGCATGCTCACCTCGCTGCGTTCACGCATACCTTTGATCATGGTCGTACTGGTCATCTCCTGACCCTGGCCCATGCTCTGGCGGAACGTAATCTTGAAATCGCCGGTGATTGGCTTTTCCGTCTGCGGCCGTTGCGCCAACGAGACTGCCGTCATCGAGGTAATAACAAAAATAATCGATAGGAAAAGGGTAAGTCTGAGCTTCATAAAATTACTCCAAAATTATTCTGAAAATGGCTTAAGGGGACGAGAGGAAGCTATCAAAAAGTTGGGAGTTACTCAAGAAGCAAGTCGGAAGACACTCCTGTCTACAGAGGCTTCCACCGGGTTAGGAATTTAACGAGGTCCTTCTTCAACATTCGCCGCGCCGCTTCGAACTCCCCCTGGCCGCTGCTGTACAGGAGTTTCCCGTCTTCATCCAGCACCGCCACCGCCGGCACGCCTTTGTCCAGCGGAATCCTGTATTCCTTCACCAGTTCCGCGTTTTTCGCACCTTCGCCGATGTCAACGTGCACGAGTAAATATTTTTCCGTGACCAGCTTTCCCGCTTCACCCTCATGCAGCGCCCGGTCAAGCACGTGACAGTCGTAACACCAGTTCGCGCCGAAGACGAGCAGCACGCGCTTGTGTTCCCCCAGCGCGCGTTTGAGAGCGTCGTCGATCTCTTGCCGCGCGTCAGCGTTCGCTGGATAAATGTCGTCTTTGTCAGGCGCAGCCGTCAGCAGATCTGTGGTTGAGTCCGCGGCGCCTTTGGTTATCGAGCCGACATCGATCTTGAACGACTTAAAGAATTGATCAGAAACCTCTCGATAAAGATCGGTGCGATCATTTTCGATCGACGTGATCTTTTCGTTCTTGAAGACGACCTGCGGAGTGGTAGCAAGGGTCAACGTATACATTCTTCCCTTGACCACAAAATATCTGGTTTGGTTGATAAAGCCGTGATCGCTGGATACTAATTCTCGGCCGCGCACGCCGTTGAGAGTCAGTTCCTGCTCGCTTATGACGACGGAGCCATTTTGGATAACCCAACTTCGGACACTGTCCAAAACATTACCGGCAACGGATGGGTCGTCGCTCGCCGGCACACCCATATAGCTAACGGCAAAGTCCCCGACGCTGTTTCTGATAGCGTATACGTGAACGGTCACCGCTCCCATAGGAAAGGTTGCAAGACCCGGCGCGCCGGGGAAACTCACTTCGAAGGCGCCTTCCTGAGACGTGTAAGGCTTCCAACTCTTTGGATCGTATTCGGCAACTTTTTGCCGTTGGGGCGATTGTGCGCGCGCGCCGCCGATGAGGGCGACCACCAGGATTAGAGCTTTAAAGTTACGTTGCATCGGTAATCCTTTGGACATTTCTGCCGCATGACGACGGCCCGGTTAACGAGTGAGCTAAACGGCTCCAGCCATGTTCGGTTTCTCACTCTGAACCGAAACCGGAGGCGAACTCGCAAAAGGATCCTCGTCACTAATCGCGAACTGGTCTCGAAGCGTGCCATGCAAAAACATATAACCGCCGCCCACCCTTCTGAGGAATCCGAGTGACGCGGCGTTGTCGAGGAAGTGTTGTACTCGAATCAGCGGGATTGAAGTCGTGAGGGCAAGCAGAATTCTTAAGGTCACGTGATAGATAACGTCCAAACCGCCATAAGCGAAGCCGAACAGCATCCCCACCATCGAACCCAGGAATACGGCATCTTGTAAATTCGTCGCCATTGCTCGATAGAACGTCAGTCCCGGCCACATCCGACAAAACGTGTAGATTGCGGCATAAAGCCAAATTAAAATGCCTGCGGATCCGCCCACCACCAGCCAAACCAGAATCGTGTTCCGCAGGGAAACCCGCACACCCTGATTCGGGTAGGTTTTTTCGACAACACTTATCTTTCCCAGGCTATTTGTGACGCCGCCGCCGATCGAGCCTATTAGAATGATAATTGGCAAAAACCAGACTCCGGGAATCCATTTGCTCTCACCACGTATCCATCCATGACCCATCCAACCAACGAGAATCGCTGGAAGGACACCGAACAGGCAGCCAACTAAGGCGCCGAACCACAAACCTCTTCGCAACTTAGAGAGTTCGAAGGTCAGCTTTTCGGCAGTTCTAATGTCACTACGCGGGCTCTTGACCAGTCCTCGAAACCAGAAGATGAGACCGAAAGAGATGCCATAGACTGTTGCGCCGCTTACTTCGTTGGCGAGATTCCAATTAAAGAGTGAATCAGCAGGAAAGTACCAAGGCCACTTAACACCAGGAAAGAAATGGAGAAAGCTTGGCCATATGACGTACCCCATAAGCATTGCGACCACAAAAAAGACAGCGCCACAAAGACCTACCTTAACGGCAAGGTCCTTCCGGTCACGTTTGAAGTCGCCACGCTCCGCTGCGCTGTCCCCGCGTGCGATCCGCTCCGTTGTCGTGGCTCTCACTGGTGTAATCAGTTGTCTCTTGCGGAAGCTCCGCAAATCAAGCCACGTCATGAAAGAGCCACCCACGAAAATGGCAATTGACATCCAATCAAGCGGAAATTCCGTCACAAACCCTAAGCCGTAGGAAACCTTGTCCTCCGGAAGGAAAGACCCCAGCACATGATGGGTGAATAGTATCGCAATCCAACCGAAGATGATTGCCAAACCTGTCGCCACAATCCGAGAGATCCTGGTGTACGCTTTTTGACTGGCTAACCAGCTCGGCTGCAGGCCTTCAATGTAGAATATTGCCTGATCGTGCTTAATCATTCCCTGGGCTAGCCACCGGAGGCGTTGCCGAATGATGTCGGGTTGCTCAGCGAGGCCCATCCGCTGAGCCAGACTCAACCTCTTATCTATGAAGGCCTTTAGCAAACCCTTCTGAGTGAGATCCGCGACCAGAGCTTGATCATCAACTGCCAGAATTAGCATCAAGAACAGGGGCGAACGGGCTAATCTCGCGAGTTCTGTGTCTTCACCGTAGGCTAATGCCATTTCGCCATCGGCTGAGTACTTGCCAATGTCCTTTGGAGCCAAATCGAGGATCTCAATTGTCTCGTTAAGATCCGGAAAGTACTCGCTATGGCTCAGAGGCGAATGGTCATCCTGAATCCTCCATGAAACTACGGCGCCGGGAGGCTTGAAGTCCTTGCGAAAATGTTCAAATGCCGTGACGCAGCTTGCTCGCTCTTCTGCGGGTACTTCATCGAGCCCATCCAACAGCAGGATAAGTCGGCGTCCGACTAGCCAGGTTTGCGCCAGAGTCTCTGATAATCCATATGTCAGTTTAAGTTCTGCTAATAACCACTTGTCGAAAGTTTTGTATGCGTTGCTGTTCCAGCTGGCTAAGCTGAGTACCACCGGCAATGGTTCGCCGGGATAACGAATAGCGCGATTGACCAAATGGCGCGTAAGTTTGAGAAGGCTTAGTGTCTTTCCAGATCCTGCTGATCCCACAATCATGAGGGATCGGCCGGATTTATCGAACACATCTGCGATCTTCAGCACAGTGTCGTCCGGCGGTGAGTTGGTGAGATATCTACATTTTAGTTCAATGAAGGACGCCCCGGGCGCGAAGCGTTGCATCTCCGTCAAATTCTCAACCCACGAGTCCGCCACTCGCTTCAGTAATACTAGTTCACGATCTCGTTCGGTTCTCAGTCGTTGATGCTGATAAAGGGCGAGAAATACGACCACCGAGCTAGAGAGTAGGATGGTAATTACCAGGAACAATCCGTGGTGGTTATGGGCCGCGTCGCTAACGGCGGATGAGAGTATGTTCGCGAGGATGCTGAGGCAGAATACGAAGCAGATCGCATAAAGCCAAAACTTGGCTCTATCTTTCATTTGGGCAATCCTCCGCGGCGTGAGTAGAGAACTATGCGAATTTGAGTAGTTGGGCCTTCAACCGCCGCGCACTTTACTTATATTGCCAATATCGTGTCAACGATTTCCACGCAACCCGACTGGCAGGCAGCAAACAAAGTTACGTCGCCATCACGCACAAAAAGGCTTGGCGCATTTCCCTTAATGTATAATTGCGGCGATTCGGAACACACTTGTTACAGTACATTGAATGCCCAAGCGCACTGATATCCACAAAATCCTAATCATTGGTTCCGGCCCCATTGTCATCGGACAGGCCTGTGAATTCGACTACTCCGGCACGCAGGCGTGTAAGGCGCTGCGGCAGGAAGGTTATGAAGTCGTGCTGGTGAATTCGAACCCGGCCACGATCATGACTGACCCGGAGACCGCCAATCGCACTTACATCGAGCCGCTCACCGTTGAGTCCGTATCTGCGATCATCCGCAAAGAAAAACCCGACGCATTGCTGCCGACGGTGGGCGGACAGACGGCGTTGAATCTGGCAATTGCTCTTGATGACGCGGGCGTGCTGGAAGAAAACGGCGTCGAGATGATTGGCGCCAAGCGCGAAGCCATCAAGGTCGCCGAGGACCGCTTGCTCTTCAAACAAGCGATGGACGAAGCGGGCCTGCTCATGCCGCGCGGCGGCTTTGCGAAAACCTGGGCCGAGGCGGAAGAGATCGTCAAGGGCACCGGCTATCCCGCAATTATTCGGCCCAGCTTCACACTCGGCGGCACCGGCGGCGGCGTGGCTTTCAATCCGGAAGAATACGAAGAGATCGTTCGCGGCGGCCTGGCGGCGTCACCGATTCACGAGGTCCTGATCGAAGAATCAATCCTCGGCTGGAAAGAATTCGAGCTTGAGGTAATGCGCGACCTGGCCGACAACGTCGTCATCATCTGCTCGATTGAGAACTTCGACCCGATGGGCGTGCACACCGGCGATTCAATCACGGTGGCTCCCGCGCAGACCTTGACCGATCGCGAGTATCAAACCCTGCGCGACATGTCGATTACGATTATTCGCAAAGTCGGCGTCGAGACCGGCGGCTCGAATATTCAGTTCGCGGTGAATCCTGACAACGGCGAAGTCCGCATCATCGAGATGAATCCGCGAGTTTCGCGTTCATCGGCGCTTGCTTCCAAGGCCACCGGCTTCCCGATCGCGAAGATTGCCGCAAAGCTGGCCGTCGGTTACACGCTCGACGAAATTCCTAACGACATCACCAAGAAGACTCCGGCCTCTTTCGAACCAACTATCGATTACGTCGTCACCAAGATTCCCAAATGGAATTTCGAAAAATTCCGTGAAGCCGAAGACGTGCTGGGCACGCAGATGAAGTCGGTGGGCGAGGTGATGGCCATCGGCCGCACCTTTAAGGAGTCCTTATTTAAAGGACTGCGTTCGCTGGAAGCGGTCAAGCCGCTGCGGCTTGAAAACGTGCCAACCGACGAACTGCAGCGAAAGCTCGCGCGGCCAAATTCGCAACGCTTCTCTTACATCACCTATGCGCTCGAACATGGTTGGTCGATTGACGAGATTTATCGTCTGTCGAAAATTGATCGCTGGTTTCTTGATCAACTCCAGCAGGTAATGGAGATCCAGCGTGAGATCGAGGCCGCGGTATCAGAACCCGGAGCGGTAGCGACGGGATCAATGTCGTCTGAAGGGTCACGTGATCCCGTCGCTACCGCTCCGGGTTCTGACACGCTTGAGAGTATCCCGATCGATCTGCTGCGCGCCTTCAAGGAAGCTGCGCTTTCGGATCGCCGTCTCGCCTATCTGACCAATCGTAGCGAAGCCGAAGTCCGCGCTTACCGCAAATCGCTCGGCTTGATTCCCGTCTACAAGCGCGTCGACACTTGCGGCGCGGAGTTCGAGTCCCACACGCCTTATCTCTACTCGACTTACGAAGAAGAGGACGAGTCGCAACCAACCGACCGCAAGAAGATCATGATTCTCGGTTCGGGACCCAATCGCATCGGTCAGGGCATCGAATTCGATTACTGCTGTTGCCACGCGTCGTTCGCGCTGCACGAAGCCGGCTATGAAACGATCATGGTCAACTGCAATCCGGAAACTGTTTCGACCGACTACGACACTTCCGATCGTTTGTACTTCGAGCCGCTCACCTTCGAAGACGTAATGAACATCGTCGACGTCGAGAAACCAACCGGCGTCATTGTTCAGTTCGGCGGTCAGACGCCTTTGAACCTGGCGATGCCGCTGCACGAAGCCGGCGTCCCCATCATCGGCACCTCGCCTGATTCAATCGATCTGGCCGAAGACCGAAAACGATTCGGCGCGCTGCTGAATGAACTCGGCATTCCGCAACCTGATAACGGCACGGCGACTTCAATCGAAGGCGCTCGCGAAGCGGCAAACCGCATCGGTTACCCCGTGCTCGTGCGGCCAAGTTACGTGCTCGGCGGGCGCGCCATGGCCATCGTTTACGACCAGGACACCCTCGATGAATACATGCGCACGGCGGTCGATTTTTCCAACGAACGCCCGGTTTTGATTGATAAATTCCTCGAACAAGCCGCCGAGTTCGACGTCGACGCGCTGGCCGATGAAAGCGCCTGCGTCATCGCCGGTATCCAGGAACATATCGAGGAAGCCGGCATTCACTCGGGCGATTCATCCTGCGTGCTGCCGCCCGTCCGCATCGCCGCAGAGCACGTTGAGACCATGCGTCACTACACGCGGAAACTCGCGGCGGCGCTGAACGTGAAAGGCTTGATGAATATTCAGTTCGCCATCAAAGACGATCGCGTCTATGTGCTCGAGGTAAACCCGCGCGCCTCGCGCACCGTGCCGTTTGTCTCTAAAGCGACCGGGGTTCCGCTCGCGCGCATTGCGTCCGTGGTGATGGCCGGAAAGCCGCTCAAGGATTTTGGCCTGCCGAATGACCTGACGGTCGATCGCTTCTACATCAAGTCACCGGTCTTCCCTTTCCGAAAGTTCCCAGGCGTCGATCCGGTGCTCAGTCCCGAAATGCATTCGACTGGAGAGGTCATGGGCATCGGAGAAACCTTCGGCGAAGCTTACGCCAAAGCCATGATTGCTGCCGGCATTCAATTGCCGCAGTCGGGCACAGCTTTCATTAGCGTGAACGAAGGCGACAAAGGTCAGGCCGTGGTGCTGGCGCGCAAGCTGTCTCGTCTGGGCTTTGACTTAGTCGCAACCGTCGGCACCGCCGCGCGCCTGCGCGAAGTCGGCCTCGATTGCGAAACCGTATTCAAGGTAAACGAAGGACGACCGAATGTCGCCGACCTGATCAAGCAGGGCGATATCGCGCTGGTAATCAACACGCCGCTCGGCCGCGCCTCGCACTACGACGAACAGGCAATCCGCCGCGCCGCGCTGCAATACAACGTGCCGTGCGTGACCACCATGACTGGAGCACAGGCGTTGGTCGAAGCTCTCGCTTCAAGATTTGAAACGGCATCCGTCAGCGTTTATGCGTTGCAGGAGCTGCACGCCAGAGCTGTGATTGCCTGATCGGGTTTCGAGTTTTGCTGCCGGCAGTATTTCGGCAACGAGATATTGCACTCTAACTCTCGCGAGGTAATTTATGTCCTCAGACGCACCGCTTCCAGCAAAGATTTTCTTTGCGTACGCCCACGAAGATCACAAATACCTGACTCAAATCCAAAATCATCTCGCCAGTTTGAAAAGCGAGGGTCGCATCACGCAGTGGTATGACCGCGACATCACAGCGGGCAAAGAATGGAATAAGGAAATTCAGGCTAATCTCGAGAATGCCAACATAATCGTTCTCCTCGTCAGTTCTGACTTTATTTCATCCTCCTATTGTCAGGACATTGAATTCAAACGCGCCGAGGAACTTCACGCAGAAAACCGTGCTCGCGTAGTCCCTATCATGGTAAGGCGGGTTTATCTCACACGCCGGTCGAGAATAACGGCCTACCAATGTTTACCGCCCGACGCAATACCGTTGTCCATATCGCCGGACCTCGACGACGCGTTAACCAAAGTGGTCGAGGGAATTGACGCGGTGGTTGAAGAATTGCGCGGAGGCAACCAACCGGCGATCGCTGCACCTATTGCCCCCAACGCCACGCAGCATCACTCGCACGTCACACCGGCGGAACCGGAAATCCCACCGCGCCGGGCAGCTCCCGCAAAAAAGAAGCGCAAACGAAAGCGTAAACTCACCGCCGAAGAGTATCGAAACAAGTGTGGCGCCATCGTCTGGGAAATCCTGGATTCATTACCCGAACACGTCGGGCTTTATCTGTATCCCGACATCTACGAGGATGAGTTCAATCACGCAAGATCGGGTTTGGGCTTACCGGAAGGCGAAGGCGTCGTCGGTTTAATTCAGTACACGCACAACCTTATCTTCACCAAGTACCTTGTATTCGGCGATAGTGGTTTCTTCATTGAAGACAGCGACGGTCCCTTGGGTATTCCTTACTGGGAGTTTGATGAACGTCAGTTTGGAATCACACCCGAAGGCTTGCTCGACCTCGGCGCTGGCGAAATCCCGATATTACCCGGAGGCGAATTCAACGCCGATTTTATGTGTGATGTCCTCTTGAGGTTGCAAAAAGCATTTAAGCGTTCGCGTTTCCCAACCGAACCACCTCCCGATATCTAACAGCCTGCCTTGGTGTCTCCAACCGCTTTTAGTTGGCCGTCACGTAATCACATTGCGTTGTCGGCATTGGCTCCATGATGCGATGATAATAGGCATGTCATCAATCCACGCCGTCATCATCACCGCCAGCGACGCCTGTGCGCGCGGCGAACGCGAAGACAAATCCGGCGAAGCATTAGTCGAGTTACTGAGAGAGTGCGGCGCGCGCATCGTCGCGAAAGAAATCCTTTCTGACGATCTCAAACCGCTGTCCGACAAACTACGTGAATACGCCGAGCGACCCGACGTGAATTTGATTCTAACGACCGGCGGCACAGGTTTCGGTCCTCGCGATAACACCCCTGAGGCCACCAGACAGGTTATCGAGCGCGAAGCCCCCGGCCTCTCCGAAGCCATGCGCATTGAAACCCTGAAGCACACTCCCATGGCCATGATCTCCCGCGGCGTCAGCGGCATCCACTCATCCACCTTAATTGTAAACCTCCCCGGCTCACCCAAAGCCGTCCGCGAAAGCTTCGCCGTTATCAAACCAGTCCTGGGCCACGTCGTTGATCTATTGAGCGGCGACACTCGTCACACGGGGCAGTAGCCCGACCGTCAGGGAGGGCGCAATAGGAAGCAAAATAGTGCGCGCCCTTTGGAGTGCGCCGGCAACGACGGCGCTTTGGATCGTTCTATTTTCTTCTTCCACCACGCAACTGACAGTGCTAGACTGCGCCCGCTCTTGAGACAGATCGCATCTGCCTCTCACAAACCCTTTAGCCCTTCTCTCATATGAGCGGCAAAACCGTCTTCATCAGCTATCGTCGCGACACCGCCGGACGACTGTTCGGACGATCTCTCAAACAAGAACTCACTCGCCATGGCTACGACGTCTTCTTCGATGTTGATTCAATGGACCCAGGCAAATGGGAAGAACAGATCCGCAGAGAGATTCCTGCGCGCGATCATTTTTTACTCCTCCTGACTCCAAATGCGCTTGATCGCTGTAACGAGGAGAATGATTGGCTACGCCGCGAGTTCGAATTGGCCAGTCAGAGCAATCGAAACATAGTTCCCATCCGCGAAGAATCCGTGGAGATTGGTGCCGCGCGACAAAGCGCACCCAAATCGATGGAACATGTCTTCGCGTACAACATCGCAAATGTAAATTCAGCTTCCTTCGAGGATGACGTCCAAACTCTGATTAGCCGCTACATCGTGCCGCATAAAGCTCCGCGAGACGAGCGTAAACCAGAATCCTTCGCTACACGCTACGACATCAATCGCATCATCAAGTACGCGCCCGCTGAACTGATCGGCCGTGAAGGCGAACTGAAACTGCTCAATGAAGCATGGGACAAGACAGTTCGCGGGGAACCAAAGCGTCCGCACATTCTGACGTTCGTAGCACTTGGCGGCGAGGGTAAGACTTCATTAGTCGCAAAGTGGGCGGCGGAACTTGCACATCAAGATTGGCCGGGATGTGAGGCAGCGTTTGCCTGGTCCTTCTACAGCCAGGGCACGAGTGAGAAGACGCAGGCCTCATCTGATACGTTTCTGCGAGATGCTCTGATCTTCTTCGGCGACGAAGAGACAGCGAACAGCGCCAGGCACGCGGTTGACAAAGCCAAAAGACTGGCGGAACTGGTCGGCCGGCGCCGCAGCCTGCTCATTCTCGACGGTCTCGAACCATTGCAGTACGCACCTACATCGCCGACCGGAAGCGAACTCAAAGATCAGGGTGTGTCAGCGTTGCTCAAAGCTCTGGCAACAAGTAGTAAGGGCGTCTGCTTAGTCACCACTCGTTATTCAATTCCGGACCTTCGCATTTTCCAGCAGAGCACCGCTCCCGAAATCAAACTCACTTCCCTTTCAATTGAAGCCGGTATCGTTTTGCTTCGTTCATTGGGTGTAAAAGGCACGGAGAAGGAATTCGAACAGTTGGTCAAAGACGTAAGGGGTCATGCGCTTACCTTGAACCTGCTGGGCTCCTTTTTACGGGATGCGCACGCCGGAGACATTCGCAAAAGCAATCTGGTGAAACTGGAAGATGCGAACGCGGAGGAACAAAGCGGGCACGCGTTCCATGTGATGGATGCGTATGTGACCTCACTCAAGAACGCAGGCAAAAGAGGAACACGCGCCCTGAGCATCCTGAGACTGCTCGGTCTTTTTGATCGTCCCGCCACTGCCGATTGCTTGAATGTCTTATGGAGTGGCGAGGAGATTGGCGGATTGAGTGGTCCGCTCATTGGCATTAACGAGGCTCAACGCAACATCGTTCTGAAGCGATTGGAAGAAGCGCGCTTAATCACGGTGAATCGCGAGCAAGGCTCGAACAGACTTGTCTCGATTGATGCACATCCGCTTTTGCGTGAGTATTTCGCCGTGCATGCGCGCAACCACATGCCCGGAGCTTGGCGTGCAGCGCACCGTCGGCTCTACGAGCATTTGGTCGCAACCACAAACGAAGGCGACCAGCCGACGCTAGAAGATCTCCAACCGCTCTACCAGGCCGTTTCTCATGGATGCCAAGCGGGGTTGTACCAGGAGGTTTGCGAACGCGTTTACCATGCGCGAATCCTGCGCCGCTCAGAACATTATTCATGGCACAAGCTCGGAGCATTTGGATTAGAACTCGGCACCCAGGCCTGTTTCTTTTCACAGACTTGGATCCGAGTCGTGCCCGCTCTAAGTGAAATGGCACAGGCTTGGCTTACTAACGAGGTTGCCTTTTGCCTACAAGCTCTAGGCCGTCTTTCCGAGGCGGTAGATCCGATGCGTGCAGGGCTACCCTACTGGGTGAAGGAAGAGAATTGGGAGCAAGCCGCTATTCGCGCCAGCAACCTGAGCAACCTTGAGCTAACGCTGGGCGAGTTGGCCCGCGCGGTGGAGGACAGCGGGGAGTCTGTGAACTATGCCGACCACGGCGGTGATGGCTTTTTTAAGATGTACGCTCGTGCGACCCATGCTGACACGCTGCACCAGACCGGTAGCCGGGCTGAGGCGGACAGGCGCTTCCGCGAGGCCGAGCAAATCCAGACGGACGGTCAACCCTACTACCCACTGCTCTACTCGGTACCCGGTCACCAATATTGCGACCTGCTTCTCACCGAGCCCGAGCGCGCCGCATGGCAACAAATGCAGGAGCCAAGAATTGATGGTCGCGAGTCAGAAGTCGGAAACATTTGTCTCGCTGTTCGCGCGCGAGCGACTCAGACGCTCACCTGGGTCACGGAAAGCAAATCTGGTATTCTCGGCGTCGCCGTCAACCATCTCACTCTGGCCCGCATAGCGCTCTACGTCGCGATTCTTTCCAGCAAGGGAACTGATACTTGTAACGCATCACTCGCCTCCGCCGTGGACGGATTTCGCCGAGCAGGCCAACAGAATTATCTTCCACACGGTCTGCTCACCCGCGCATGGCTGCGCTTTCTCACCGGCGCGCGCATCGGATTCGAAAGTGCGCAGGAAGATCTCGACGAAGCCTGGGAAATTGCGGAGCGCGGACCAATGCGTCTGCACATGGCGGACATTCATCTCTATCGCGCCCGTCTGTTTCATGCTGTGAAGCCTTATCCTTGGAATAGGTTTGAAGACGGCAATGAAGGGCGCGGGCCCAAGGATGATCTTGCGGATGCGCGGAAGTTGATTGAGCGGTGCGGGTATTGGCGGCGGAAAGAAGAGCTTGAGGATGCGGAAGAGGCGGCGAAGGGTTGGGATTAGGAGGTTGTCCGCAGATTGCGCAGATTTCGCCGACGAATCATTGACTGGAACGATTTTGCTTGGCGGCACGGGGCGGTAGCCCGACCGTTAGGGAGGGCGCCGATACCCGACTCTAAACGCCCTCCCTTACGGTCGGGCTACTGCCCCGGCTGGTCGTTGCCACGGACTTACTTCTCGCGTCAGCGATTGCCTTCCGTCCGTAATTCAGACAGCTCGAAGGGGTTGGCCATGCGTCGGTCGCCGATTTTGGTGATTTCCTTAAGGTTTCCTTAGCAAATCTGGTTCTTGACTTACCTGCTGACGGGTGCCGCGAACGCGGATTGGGGTCACGCAATCGCCGCTCGGGGTCACGCAATCGCCGCTCGGCTTCACGCAATCGCCTCTCGGGCTCCCGCAATCGCCTCTCGGGCTTCCGCAATCGCCGCTCGGCTTCACGCAATCGCCTCTCGGGCTTCCGCAATCGCCGCTGGGGGTCCCGCAATCGCCTCTCGGGATCACGCAGACGCCCCTCGCCATCGAGCGAAGACCTCTCGAAGTTGCGCAAACGCTCCTGGCGGTCGTGCGAAGAGCGCTGGCGATGGAGCGAAAGCCTCCGCCAATCGCCGGAACACCTCCAACCGTCGGGAGTATGTTCTTGTCATTATCCGGAACGTCTCCCACGCTCAGTCGAAGACCTCTGGGCTAGGCTGCGCGCGCTGCTCGCCTTGACACAATCATGAGTGCACTCATATATTTCGTGAGCGCACTCACGGAAATTACTTATGACTACAAAGCGAAGCAGTAAGCGCAGGGCGGCGACGCGTAAAGCGACCACGAAGGTTGCGCCTCGGAAAGGTGTGCGCGCCGCGGGGCGAGCCAGACCGAAGCCGGCCACGACGAGTCGCGCGGCGAATAAAGAAGCGATCCGCGAAAAGATCGTGAAGGCGGCGCTTAGTCTCTTTCAATCGAAAGGGTTTGATTCCACGACGACCAAGGCGATTGCGCGCAAGGCAGGGATCGCCGAAGGCACGGTCTTTAATTACTTCAAGAGCAAGGACGACATTGCGTTGCACTTCTTTGAAGCGGAAGTCGATTCGGCGATGGCGACGGTACGGGACAATCCGCGGCTGCGGAAGGCGCCGCTTGAAGAGAAGCTGTTTGCGCTGGTGCATGCGCAGTTGGAGTACCTCGCGCCTTACGAGAAGTTCATCGGCTCCGCGCTGATACATGCGCTGAGGCCTTCCTCGCCGTTAGGGCCGTTCAGTCATCGCGCCATGGAATTGCGTCATCGTTATCTGCGGTTTGTCGAAGAGCTGATCGAGGAATCTTTGCCGAAGAAGGAGAATCCGTTCGGGTTTCTCGCGCCTGAGGTTTTCTGGATCTACTACATGGGCGCCCTGCTCTATTGGCTTTACGATTCTTCCGAAGGGAAACAAAACACCCTGGCCTTTCTCGACCGCTCGTTGAGTATCGGCGCATCCATGCTGCGACAGGGCAAACGCTATGGCAGATGAGAACAGTTCGTCAGTTCGCCGCGCGTTTAGTATCGCGAACATCGGAGTGGGCGTGGCGGGCAGCTACCTCGGCTATGCTTTGCAGCATGCATTTCTGGGGCAGGCGGAGCGTGATCGAAAGCTGAAGGCGACGCACACGCGGGCGGCGCGGCGCATGGCTGACGAGATGAAGTCGCTGCGTGGGGCGGCGATGAAGCTCGGGCAGACTCTCAGTCTGCAAACGGGCACGCTGCCTGATGAAGCTCTGGCGGAATTAGCCACGCTGCAAATGAAAGCGCCGCCGATGCACGCCAGCCTGGTGCGCGCGCAATTCAAACAGAGTCTCGGCGCCGAACCCGAGCAGATATTTCGTCAGTTCAATCCCGAACCGTTTGCGGCGGCTTCGCTGGGCCAGGTGCATCACGCGATCACGCAGAAGGGCGAGCGAGTGGCGGTAAAGATTCAGTATCCCGGCATCCGGCAATCGCTCGCGAACGACTTCAAAATGTTTCGAGCCCTGAGCAAACCGGCCCAGGCTTCGGGACACATTCCGAAGAGTGCGATTGATGAAGTTGAGCAGCAGATTGTTGCCGAGACCGACTATCGGAAGGAAGCTGACAACATTGAATTCTTTGGCAAACAACTCGCCCCTCTCTCTTTCGTCGAAGTGCCTCGGGTGTTGCGCGAATACAGCTCAGAGAGAGTGCTCACCATGTCCTTGATGAAGGGCGAACATCTGGATGACTTTCTCGCGCGGCGTCCCACGCAGAAGCTAAGAAATCAGTTGGGCGAGCACTTGTTCGAGTTGTTCTATTATCAGGTGCTGGAGGTGCAAGCGGTCCACGCCGATCCGCACTGGGGAAATTATCTGTTCACCGGTGACGCCGGAATTTCGTTGGTCGACTTCGGCTGTGCGAAGTACATGTCCAAATCGACGGTGAGTTATCTGCGCAGCGGCTTTCTCTTTCCCGGCTCGACGCGTTCCGCAGAGTTCAGACGGCTGTTGGAAAAGTATTACCGGGATGAAGGCAGACAATTACCAACGGCGACCCGCAACGCTTTGATTCGCTTTGCCGAGAACTTCTACCGCAAAGTCTATCCGCCCGACACCGATCATCAGAAGCCATTTGACTTCGGAGATCCGCAGTTCCTCAAGGACTTCATGGCCGCCTCGAAGGAACTCTTTCGGGCAAGGGGCGTACTTAGCGAGCTAATCTTCATGGTGCGCGCTGAGATGGGTATGTACCAGACGCTGCATCGGCTGAAAGCGAAAGTTCATACGAGCGCGATCGTAAGGAAGTATTTAGCTTAAGGACGAGCTACGCATTTTCCACGCCTTAGCCTTATCAACGTATTACCGCGAACAAGTGCGATAACAAAGACAAAGGGCCGGCCCTGATAAATTCAGAGGCGGCCCTTCGCGCGGTGTGGACGCTGGAAGGTTAGGGCGTCCCGAACCGCAAGCGGCATTCATTTGAGGTGATGAACGCCTTCACCATCTCCGCAGCTACAAAGTTACCGTTGAACTGCGTCAACTTGCTCAGCCAGAACTGGTAACCGACGTCGTCGAAATCCGGAGCATCTGTCGGGTTGCGCCGGAGATATCCATAGAACTCGGCGAGCACGAATGATGGATTCAAGTCGGCCGACCGTACCGAAGCCGAGTCGGCAACTGACCGCAACGCGGCGACTCGACCGCTGGTACCGCCGGCGCCGAATGCGTTGATGGCGGCCGTGCGCTCCGCCGCTGTTGGGGTTACCCCGGCAGAAGCAAACAGCGCATCCACATATGCGGGCCCGGGCGCGAGCGGGAAGCGAATCGCAAAATCACTCGTTAACGCGATCTGGGTCGCATAGGCTTGCTTGTTGTGATCCAGTTTGGTGTCGAAACCCGGCTGACCGACGATCACGCCCTGGCCAATCGTGCGGGTATCGCGCATGAACTCAAGGTATGGATAACGCGTGAACGGATCGTTTGATTGCCGGCCAAACGCGGTCCGCTGCATGCGCAACGCGAAGCCGCCGCTTTCCTGAAACTCGATTGAAAGGAAAAACGCAGCCGACGTTTCGATACGCTTGGCCGCGGTGCAGTTTGCATCTGCCCCGCATGAAGCAATGTTGTTGGTCCAGAATGCGAGGCCGGGCGCATCCGGTTCGCGTCCAAGAAAGTCGAGATACTGCTGGCGAACAAAGAAAGACGTTGTGTCAATCGGATTTGCGGCGCCCGCGATATCGTCGTCTGTGATCGTAACCAGAATCGAACCGGGATTGCCGATCACGAAGTTGCCCGACGCGTCCGACAGCGTTACCTGGAAGGTCTCGCCTGACTCGATGAGCGCGTCATTCACGAGTGGAATGTTGACGGCCTTGGTGGTTTCACCGGGACCGAACTGCACGACGCCGGACTCGAAAGTGTAATCGGCCTTTTGGCCCGCCGTGCCGTCGCTGGTTTCGAAGCGCACGCTGGCTACCCCTGAAGTGTCGCCAGTGCGGGTGACGTTCACAACGGCTGCGCCGGCTGACTCTGAGATGCTCGTCGAGGCGGCGCTGAACTGGAACACGCCGGTCGCGTCGTCGTCATTGATCGTACCAACACCTTGCCCGTCCGCGACGTCTGCGTTTGTAGGATTGGCCAGGTTGACGAAGAAGGTCTCACTCGGCTCCGACGACGAGTCGCCATTTACGGGCACCGTAATCGCGCGAGTCAACTGACCGGGAGCGAAGGACAGCGTTCCATTTATCGCCGTGAAGTCAGACGGCTGCGCAGCGGTACCGTTGGACGTGAAAAAGTCGACTGAGACCGTATTGCCGCTGGCGCTAGACAGAGTGACGGTAAAGGTAGCGTTGGTTGAGCCACTATTCCCCTCAATAACAGTCACATCGTCGATGGACAGCGTCGGCGGCACAATCGTCAACGAAGAACTCGAGGAGTTGTTGATCGCGGCCGGATCCGTGGTCGTGGTAGATACGGATGCAGTGTTGTTGATAGTCGTACCGATGGCCGTGGCGGGATTCACCTTAACGACCAGCGTGAATGTTGCCGAGGTACCCGGCAACATCGTCCCGCGAGTTGCGTGGGCTGTGCCCGTGGCTCCAAGCGGTGGCACGGTCAGGAGAAAGATTGGACCGGAAGTCTGGGTCATCGAAACAGAAGTCGTATTGGCTGGAATTGCGTCGCTCAAATCAACTGTGGAGGCGTCGCTGGGGCCGTTGTTGGCAACCGTAAGTGTGTAACTGACATTGCCACCGGCCGACGCCGTGGCCGGACCAATCTTCGTCAGCGACAGGTCGGCCTGAGTGATGATATTCGTGGTCTCGTTTGGCGCGTTGTCGAGACTCAGGGTGTCGAGCGGATTTGACGTAACTCGGGGACTATTGACGATGTTGCTGCTCGACGCGACATTCGAATTGACTCTGACGACAAACGTGAAAGTGGCCGTTGCACCCGCAGCCAGGCTCGCACCTGAAGCCGTAGCAGTGCCCGTTCCGCCCACTGCGGGCGTACTGAGTGTGAAGGAAGCCCCGGAGGTCTGATTCATCGAGACAAAGGTTGTGTTCGTCGGCGTGGCGTCGGTCAGTTGAAGGTTCTGGGTGTCTGCCGTCCCATTATTGGTAAGTGTCAGTGTGTAGGTAACATTGGCGCCGGCGGCTACCGGGTCCGGGCTGTCCGTCTCGGTGAGGACGAGGTTCGCGTTCGGCACTGGCTCGCCGTAGATGAAGTCGTCCATCACGACCAGATCGTTCGCCCCTTCAGCGGCGCCCAGTGCGGCTGCGCCAGTCGTGATCCTGACGCGCGTCACAACTCGCGCGTTGATGCCTGCAAATGAGATTCCGAGGAACGAAAAACCGCCATTTGCCGACGTCGGCACGGGTCGTCTGCCCAACGAGGCGCCATTCTGATTGAAGAGTTCAATGGTCGTGGCGCCAGTCTGTTCGACGTCGGTGAAGACCGCGCCGAAACCCATCGTAAATCCCGGGGTCGTGGAGCCCGGCACAAAGAAATTCACATCGGTGATGTTGCTGCCCAACGGAGTGAAGAGTCGCTGCGCGCTGAAGGTTGAAAAGTTTGCCGTGTACGTCGCTTGAATATTGCCGAACCGCGCCGCCGCTGGTTGTCCGGCGCCGCTATCAAACGTAGCTCCGCTAACTTGAAACCCTGAACCTGGAGTTGAGTAAACAACCCCGCGCGGTGAATTCACGTTGAAGAAGTCGGCCGGGATATTGTTGGGCGCCGAAAACTGGCCCGGCACGCCGTCCCAGTTAATCTCGCGGCGACCGCCGTTGGCTGATCCCGGGGCGTTGGCATTGAGCGTGCCAAGGTCGACGCGAAAGCTATCAACCGTCGCCTGGATGGCCGCGTCGTTGCTGCCCGATATCGACCTGACTCTGACCGGCACGAGGCCGACATCTCTCGTGACTGTGGCTGACGCGCCCAAACTGAAAGTATCGGTATTCCCGGTTGTCGGATCGACGTCACTATCGAGCGCATCGTTGCCGCCCTGATCTTTCGGTGAAAACAGAAAAGCGCTGGCGAAGGGCGTCACGTCGAAGTTAACGTAGTAGGCGCCGGCCGCCACGCTGGTAAAACTGTAGTTGCCGCTGCCGTCAGTTGTATCGCTGGCGACCGTGACGTCATCACCATCGCCCACGATACCGTTGGCACCCGCTGTCATCAGTCTCACCGGCAGACCGCCGGCGCCCGTATCAACAGCCTGCTTCACGCCATCGACATTGACGTCTACGAAGAGGGCGCCCTGTACTGTGCCCGCGCTGGCCGCGGCGGGAACCCCAAATATGATCAGGGCCAGGCCAAAGATGAATGCTAAACGGCCCGGCAGAGTGGCCCGCCGCCGATCTATATTTTCCGAAACATTCTGAACCTGGTGCTCGAAGATTTTTGCGTTCTGATTTCTCATTGAATTCTCCTTGAAGATGGCGGATGACTCCGCGACGCTTAGTAGTGAATTTCGGAGGCTCAAGCTGTCATTGCTCTGAGACGTCGCGCTCTGCTCGATACGAAATCGACCTTGAACAGACCAGCAGGACTCCCCTGTTATTCGTATGGCCATGAATTGCCGCCTCATCGACCCAGCTCTGAATCGTGGCTGAGGTGACGCCGAGAAATTTGGCGGCGTCAAAGACCGTGATCATTTCGACTGACTCCCGGCACGCAGGACACCAACGGACTTCTTTGGGGTAGCGACCCGCGTAGACGATTGTCCGGTTGCGCTCGAAAATCAGTTCGACTCGTCTTTTTGTTTTCATCTGTGACGTTATCTATTCCCGCGGCTCTTTCTCGGATACAATCACGCTCGAAAGACCCTTGACCGGCTGTCTGCCGATCTTTCCCCTTGCACGCATTGAAGACGAACGAGGTCACCGCCGTATTTAGCCGGCGATGAAATCGTTATGAAAAACTTCTGAAAGCTGTGAAATCAGACGAAATCAGGCGGGTTTACGAATTTGGACCATTCCGACTCGATCCGCAGGAGCGCACTCTGCGGCGGGATGGCGAACCCATTCCCATGACCATCAAGGCGTTTGACACGCTGCTGGCGCTGATCGAAGGCGCCGGCCGGGTGGTGGAGAAGAATGAATTGATGGAGCAGGTCTGGGCTGGATCGTTTGTCGAAGAAAATAACCTGGCCCAACAAATTTCCGCGATTAGAAAGGCCCTCGGCGAGACAGACGGCAGCACGAAATATATCGAAACAGTGCCGAAGCGCGGTTATCGATTTTTGGCTACTGCCCGCGAGGTTGAGGGCGACACGGCCGGGCTGATAATTAACGAACAAATTCGCGGGCGACTGGTCGTTGAAGAGGAAATCGAGGATAGCCGTGAGCCGATAACCGCGATTGCCACCGGGAAATCATTGCCCGGTGAACACCCGGGCAAGCGCACGCGGGCGATGGTAATCGTGGTTAGCTGCTGTGCTCTGATTGCGGCTGTCGGTTTGGCGGTGCTGATTTACAGAGCCTCCCGGAAATCCGGGCCGTCGGGGCAGACTCGAACGCTGGCAATTCTGCCGTTTCGAAATCTAAAGGAGAATCCGGATTCAGACTTTCTCGGGCTGTCATTGGCCGATGCGATCATTACCAAACTCGGCTATGTCAGCACGGTCATCGTGCGCCCCTCCTCTTATGTAGAGAAGTATCGAAACCAGGAAACCGACCCGAAGCAAATCGCTCGCGACCTTAACGTCAACACATTACTCACCGGAAGTTTCCTCCGCGACGGCGATGTTCTACGCATCAATGCGCAGCTCGTAGATTTGGAAAGCGACCAAATCCTCTGGCGTGACAGCATCGATTTGAAATACGAGAAGCTGCTGACCGTACAGGATCGAGTAACCCGCGAAATCGTGAACGGCCTGAAACTCAAGCTGTCTGCGGCCGAGGACCAGCACCTGACGCTCGATGCCCCGCGCAACCCGCTCGCCTATGAATATTATCTGCGCGGCATCGACCTTTATTCGCGGAATGAGTTCGCCATGGCGATCGACATGTTCAAGAAATCGGTAGCGATTGATCCTGGATACGCACTGGCCTGGGCCCACCTGGGAACGGCGTATACGGCCAATGCTGCGTTTCGCTTTGGCGGCCGCGAGGACTACCAGAGCGCGCTGGATGCGTACCAGAAAGCCCTCGAGCTTAATCCGGAACAGATGGAAGCGCGGATCTTCATGGCCAACATGTTCACCGACACGAATGAAGTTCGCAAAGCTGTCGCGCTGCTGCGGCAAGCGTTGACGACCAATCCGAATTACGCGCTGGCGCATTGGGAACTTGGCTATGCATATCGGTTCGCTGGGGCTCTGGATGAATCAATCAAAGAGTGTGAACGCGCCCGCTCTCTCGATCCCCAGGTAAAGCTGCACAGTTCTGCTCTCAACGCCTATCTGTACAGCGGACAATACGATCGCTTCCTCCAGAGTCTGCCGAAGGACGACACCGTAGCTTTTGTGGTTTTCTACAGAGGCATGGCGCAGCTATATATGAAAGACGAGACGACGGCAGCCGCGGATTTCGATCGAGCTTACCAATTGGATCCATCTCTCTACACTGAGATCGGCCGGGCCTTCAGCTTTGCGATTCGGCGAGATTACACCAGGGGCCTCGATGGACTGCGCGCCACGGAAACAAAAATGCGAGAGCGAGGCGTCACCGATCCGGAAGCGATGTACAAGATGGCCCAGGCATACGCGCTGCTGAATGATAAAGCCGCGGCGATTCGAATGTTGGAGCAGAGTGTCAATGGCGGCTTCTTCTGCTATCCATATTTCAAGGACGATCCGCTGTTCGCGCTGATTCGAAACGAAGCGCGATACCAGCAGGTACTCGAATCGGCGCGGCGTTCGCACGAGGAGTTCCTCAAAGCATTCTTCTGAGGCTGCTGCCAAACCTTTGATTGACTTTGTTCCGGCGCCGCACTTAATATTCCGGCGTTCGCTAACGCAGGCAAATTAGATAGCGCGATGCTCTTGCTACAGGCAACGACAACCACAGCGCAGCACATTGGAGGGCCATCGACGGCGTATTTGCCGGTGATGGTCTTCTTCGTTTTTGCGGTTGCCTTCCCGGTGCTGCCGCTGATACTCGGGCGCTTTCTGCGGCCTTTGAAATATCAGAAGGACAAGATGCGGCCGTACGAGTGCGGCATCGATCCGGAAACCGGCGCGCACGAGCGCTTCACGGTGCGTTATTACATCGTCGCGATGCTGTTTCTGATTTTCGACGTCGAGACGATTTTCCTCCTGCCCTGGGCAATCATCTTTATGGGCGACGATTTCTCGTTCACGAAGTTTGCACTGATCGAGATGTTCGTCTTTATTGGCATCCTTATAGTTGGTTATTACTACGCGTGGCGCAAAGGCGCATTAGAGTGGGCCTAACCTATGGCAGAGCATGATGAGGGCTTTGTCCTCACAACAGTCGATTCGATCACTAACTTCATGCGGCAGAAAATTGCCGCGCCGGTGATGGATTCCAAGCCGGTGCAGTTCGGCGTGAACTGGGCGCGTAAGTCCGCCATCTGGCCGATGACGTTTGGCCTCGCCTGCTGCGCAATTGAAATGATGGCGACGGGCGCAAGTCGTTTCGATATCGATCGCTTCGGCGCGGGTGTGTTTCGTCCCAGCCCGCGACAAAGCGATCTGATCATCATTGCCGGCACCGTGACGTTGAAGATGGGGCCGGTGGTGCGTCGCGTTTTCGATCAAATGCCCGAGCCCAAGTGGGCGATGGCGATGGGCGCGTGCGCTTCGACTGGCGGGCCGTTCGATTCTTATTCGACGATGCAGGGAGTCGATCGATGCATCCCGGTCGACGTTTACATTCCCGGTTGTCCTCCGCGACCGGAAGCTCTCCTCTACGGACTGATGCGCCTGCAGGACATCATCATGCGCGAAGCGCCGTCCGCATACATTTTTGAATCAGACGGCACCGTACGACGGCGCCGATCGTTCGAGATTGATGAACCGCAAGTCGCCGCTGCATCTTCAGCCAAAACTGAAGCCGCGGCGTAGGGCAAGCATTCAGCGGCTATCATAAGTTCGAGACAACCTTCCCCTGAAAACTGATCGTATTGAGTCGCCTAAGGAGGAGTGTATGAACCGCAACTACAGAATCGCACTGACACTCGCATTGCTTATCGTTTCCGCACCAACGATTCTCAAAGCGCAAACTACGAAGCCCGGTTTGAAGAAGCCGCCGCCGCGCAAAACCGCTGCCCCAATTGTCCCCGTGGGCACCAATCTGAAGATACGGCTGAACGAGACCTTGTCGAGTAAGGATTCTCGCACCGGTGATAGATTCACGGCAACGGTAATCGATCCAGTCCGCTTCAACGAAGCGATTGTGCATGGTCACATCCGATCGATTCAGAAATCAGGAACGGTCAAAGGGCGCACCACGATGAATCTGGCATTCGATTCGATCGAAGTTCGCGGGGACCCGCCGAAAAGCGGCTTGCTGCATGGCTACGTCACCAGGGTTTACGGCGCGAACGCCAAGACGGATGAGGAAGGTGGCGTGCAATCTGACGGTCGGGGCAAACAGACACTGAAGCGGGCCGGCATTGGCGCGACTGCGGGAGCCATCATTGGCGGTATTGCCGGCGGCGGAAAAGGTGCGGGCATCGGTTTGCTGATCGGCGGCGCGGGCGGCGCCGGGTCACTGGCGATTAAGGGCAGCAAGGAACTAAAGCTGGAATCAGGAACAGAGATGCTGGTGAGAGTGACACGGTGATCGTATCCGCTGCCCGACCCCGGGGCCCCGGCTCGAGCATCTCGGCTGGGTGGAACGGCGGGAGGGCGACGAGGCGGCGCGTTTCGCCCAAGGCGCGAAATATCCTCACCGGCCCTCCCTAACGGTCGGACTTCTGAGACGGCGGCTGCGGCCGCCTTTTTTTTGCTCATTTCACGGAAGAAAACTAAACTGCCGCTCGTCTAAGTTGTCGATGCTCGATCAAATCGTTGTGACCAGAGAGCAGCAGCCGGTGAAGGAATCCATCGACGCGCGGACAATCGTTGCTTGTCAGCAGGGTGACCGCGCAGCGCTCCGCCTGCTATTCGAAGAATACAAGGATCGCGTCTACTCAATCGCGATCTATTCCATGTCGGGCGACGAAATGGCGGCGGCCGATGTGACGCAACAGGTCTTTCTCAAGTTGATGACGCGAATCGGACAGTTTCGCGGTGATTCAGAGTTCACCACCTGGCTCTACCGTCTGGTAATTAACACCTGCCACGACGAACATCGTAAGCGGCGCAGATTTGTCTCGCTGGCAGATACCTTTCTGCGGACGCACGCCTCGGGCGAGTCGCCTCGCGCCCGCTATGCGCGCAAGGAACTGTCGAGCCGGGTGCAGGCAGCCATCGCGCAATTGAAGCCAAAACTGCGTTCGCCGATTCTGCTGAGATACGTCGACGGAATGTCTTATGAAGAGATAGGCGAAGTGCTCGGTTGCTCAAAGGGCACTGTCGCGTCGCGATTGAATCGCGCGCACAAGGCCCTCGGAAAACGATTGGGTCATTTGAAAGATCAGTTTTAAGGAAGTTATTCGCTGCCATGAACGGAGGCGGCATTGAAATTATGTTTGGCAATCATGTCTCAACTTTAAGCTCTGCGTATTTCGCCGGCGAATTGACGCCGCTTGAAAGCAATCGCGTAGCGGAGCATCTGCTGGTATGTCACAAATGTCGCGCAGAATTCGATGCGGTGAAGTTCGGCGTTCGCATCGCGAACCAAATTGAAATCGTGTCGGCGCCTGATTCCCTCTGGGCCGGAATCGCCAAGGGGCTTGATAAATCTACGGGCGAAAAGGCACGGCTTCGGTTTTTTAAACCGGTAGTGGCCGTCCTGGCGCTCGCGCTGGTCGTGGGGGTGGCGCTTTGGTGGCGATCCGATCGCACGGCGCCGGCAGGACAATGGAACGTCGCCCGCCTGGGTGGCGCGCCGCGCATCGATTCGCGAGCTATTGGCGATGCCAGCAAGCTCGGCGTCGGCCAATTGCTGGAAACTGATGCCACCTCGCGTGCCAAGATCGACGTCGCGACAATTGGCAAAGTTGAGATTGACCCCAACAGCCGCGTTCGCCTACTTGAGACAAACGCGCAGGAGCATCGCCTCGCGCTGGAGCGCGGCCGTTTGAGTGCCGTCATCTCCGCGCCGCCAAAATTGTTTTTCGTGAACACGCCGTCGGGCGTGGCTGAAGATCTCGGTTGTGCTTACACGCTGGAAGTCGACGACGCGGGCGATAGCGTCCTCCATGTCACGTTAGGTTGGGTAGCTTTGGAGTTGGATGGTCGCGAATCATCTGTGCCCGCCGGCGCCGCCTGCGCGATGAAGCGCGGGTTTGGACCGGGAACACCTTACTACGAAGACGCCACGCCGCTATTCAAGACCGCATTAGCGAATCTCGACTTCACCCACAACAGCAACGAGCGACGAGACGCGCTCGAGCGGGTATTGCACGAGGCGCGGCCGCGCGATGCGATGACGCTCTGGTATTTGTTGATAAGAATTGACGCTGCTAACCGCGCACTGGTCTATGATCGGATGACTGCTCTGGTAGCGCCGCCGCAAGATGTCACGCGCGAAGGCGTTCTGAATCTAAATCACGAAATGCTTGAACGTTGGAAGTCAAAATTGTCGATTAGGGCTGAGCTGTCCGTGAAAGAGAGGCCGACTTTCTGGCATAAGCTCTGGCAGGACACCGTGGGCAGAATTCACCGAATGGCACGTAAACGTTAGCGCGTCGTTCCGGGCTCGTGTCAGGTAGCCCTTTGGAAGGAGATTTGCGATGCGAAGTCTTTTGAAGTTCATCATGGTTGTGTTGGTTATGGTTGCGGGACTTTCTGCGATCACCATAAATCTGCGGCAGAATTTTTCTTCTTCATCCCCACAGAAAGATCGACTGGTCGTACACGAATGGGGGACCTTCACTTCGATTGCCGGGAAGGATGGCGTGTCGCTCGAATGGCGCCCCTTGAATGGCGCGAGCGATTTGCCAAAGTTCGTCCACTCGATGAAAGGCGCCAGCGACGGCCTGCGTCATGCCAACAGCAAAGTTGAGCTGACGGCCGCTGTGCGGATGGAGACGCCCGTCATCTATTTTTATGCAAACCGCGAGATGGACATCTCAACCAAGGTCGATTTTCCGAAGGGCAAGATCACCGAGTGGTATCCGCAAGCGCGCGCCATCGACACGGGAATAAACTGGGGCAAGATGAAAATTCAGCCCGGCGCCGCCGTCAATCTCCCGGCAGATTATTCCGACAATCACTATTACGCGGCTAGAGAAACGGACGCGGCGCCCGTCCAGCTTTGCGCGACGAACGGTCACCCCGTCGAGCAGGAGAAATTCCTTTTCTATCGCGGGGTCGGCACGTTTGATCTACCGCTGGCGGTGACGATGGAAAACAACCGAGTCACGCTGCGCAACTCCGGGAAAGATCAGATTGCGCAATTAATCGTCTTCGAGAATCGGGACGGCAAGCTTGGATTTCAAACCGTTCGGAACTTCTCCGGGGAAACAACCATCGAACGGCCGGCGCTGAATAAAGGCGCGCACGAAGTCATCAAGCAACTGCGAATCGCGCTCATCGAGGCCGGGCTTTATGATAAGGAAGCTGACGCAATGATTAAGACGTGGCGCAACAGTTGGTTTGAAGCCGGTATGCGCGTCTTCTACATTCTGCCGCGTCCGGCTACCGACGCAGTGCTTCCCATTACCATCGATCCACGACCCGATGAATTGGTGCGGGTGCTTGTCGGCCGCACCGAAGTCATCACCCCGGAGATGGAGAAATCGGTGAAGAAAGAAGTCAGCAGGCTCAACGACTCTTCACCGAAGGCGCGGGCCAAAGCTCTCGCGGCAATTAAAAAGTACGACAGATTCTCGGAACCGATTCTCAAGCGAATTGTTGCAGACGAACCGGACCCGACGTTGCGCGCGCGCATTAAGAGATTGATAGAAGCCCGTGTCGCCGATTAAATTCGCCTATGCGCAGAGTGCTCAAAATTGTGGCGATTCTTGTGATCGTTCTCGTCGTTGGTATCCAGGCCATTCGCCCGGCTCGCACGAACCCGCCGATCGACGAGTCGCAAACAATCAACGCCAAGACGCAGATGACTCCCGAGGTTGCGTCGATCCTCGACCGCTCCTGCCGCGATTGTCATTCAAACAAAACGGTCTGGCCGTGGTACACCAACGTCGCGCCACTTTCATGGTGGTTGTCGAATCATGTGAACGACGGACGCCGTGCGATGAACATGTCTGAATGGGGCAAGCTGCCGGCGGATCGACAAGAGCGGAAGCTCCGCCAGATTTGCGATGAAGTCCAGGATGGCATGATGCCTTTATCCTCCTATACGCCCGTGCATCCTGCCGCCAAACTCTCCGAACAGGACAAGAAGATCCTTTGCGGTTGGACTGAGCAAGAACGCGCCCGGATGAAATAGCAGACCCACACAACCCTGCTTCGAGCTTGTCACTTATTAATCCGCAGTGACAGAATCTTCATTCCGTATCCCCAAAAGTCGCGTTCAAATTCATGGAGCTCAACATGTCTCGATCCAAACTGATTGCCCTGTGCGGCGCTTCCCTTCTCGCATTAGCCTTGAATGTTGCGGCGCAGACGCCAACACCTACTCCTTCGCCGACGCCGCGACGCGCCCGTCCCTTTCCGCCGGCACAGTACATTCCGCCACATAACTACGACCAGCGAAACATTAAGCTGGATTTGCGATTCGACTTTGCGAAGGAACAAGCGATCGGGACTGAGACGATTACGCTCGCGCCGACCGTAAAGGATTTGAAGCGCGTCGATCTTGATGCTGCTTTCATGGTTGTCGAAGGCGCGAAACTCGCGAAAGGTACGCCACTCAAATTCACCTTTGACGAGAAGAAAGAGAATCTTTCAATTGCGCTCGATCGCGCCTATCAACTTAATGAGGAAATCACGATCGTCATCAACTATCACACGGTGAAGGCGCCGCCGGAACGGATTGCCCTCCTCGGCGGGGGCGGATTGAATTGGATCTTGCCGCGAGCTGACGACCCGACGCGGCCAAAACAAGCCTGGACGCAGGGCGAGTCCGAAGCGAACCATTTTTGGTTTGCCTGCTTCGACCATCCAAATGATTTCGTCACGACCGAGATCGTTGGCACAGTCGAGAAGCCTTTAAGCATTATCTCGAACGGCAAGCTCCTCAGCACCAAAGAAAATTCCGACGGCACGCGCACGTTTGACTGGAAGATAGACGCGCCGCACGCCACCTATCTCACGTCAGTCGTCGTCGGCGAGTACAAGGCGGTGAGCGCCGAATACGCCGGCATTCCAGTGCTCACCTACGTCTATCCCAACGAATTTGAAGAAGGAAAAGTCACCGCGTCGCGCCTGCCAGAGATGGTTAAGTTCTTCTCTGAAAAGACAGGAATCAAATATCCCTACGCAAAATATGCGCAGACCATGGCGCGCGATTTCGGTGGCGGCATGGAGAACATCAGTGCGACGACGCAGACCGACAACATGATTCACGACGCGCGCACTGAACTGGACCAGACGAGCGATGGGCTTGAATCTCACGAGCTAGCGCATCAATGGTTTGGTGATTATTTGACCTGCCGCAGCTGGTCGGACATCTGGCTGAATGAAAGTTTCGCGACCTATTTCCAGGCTATGTGGGACGAACACTATCTGGGGCAAGACGACTTTCTTTACCAGGACATTAAATCGAATCAGGACCAATACTTTGCCGCCTGGAATCGCGGCCAGCGTCGTCCGATTGTGACGAAGAACTACGTGAATCCTGATGCAGTGTTCGACACTTATGCGTATCCGCGAGGCGGCGCCGTGTTGCACATGCTGCGGACGTTTCTCGGCGAAGACAATTGGTGGCGATCGATTAATCACTATCTTACGAAGCATGCGCATCAACCGGTCGAAACCGCGCAGTTTCGCATCGCCATCGAAGAGACGACCGGGCAGCCGATGGATTGGTTCTTCGATGAATGGCTTTACAAGATGGGTCATCCAGTGTTTCGCGTGACTCAGGCCTACGACTCGGCGAAAAAAGAGTTGACGCTGACAGTGCGGCAGGAACAGAAGCCTGATCCTGATTCGCAATATCCGCAAGTCGGATTTTTCCAAACGCCGGTCGACATTGAAATAGCGACGACAGCGAACACTCGCGTCGAGCGCGTGCAGATTGAGCCGAAAGAAGAGCAGGTGTTCAGATTTTCGGTTGATTCTGAGCCAAGTTTCGTCAATTTTGATTACCGCGGGACGCTGATTAAGGAATTGATCTTTGAACAGGACACCGGTCGTTCGCTGCATCAGCTCCAAGAGGATCAGGACGTATTGGGCCGCCTCTGGGCGCTCTCGCAGCTCTCCGCGCGGATGAAAGACGAGAAGATCTCGGCGAATGCCAAGACATCGATAGTGCACGCGTTGGAAGACAGGGTCCTGAATGACAAATTCTGGGGCGTGCGCTTTGAGGCCGTGTCAGCGCTGCATGGATTGAAGGAAGCCAAAGACGCTTTGCTAGCCGCCATGAAAGACAAGGACGCTCGCGTTCGCGCCAGAGCGGTAACGGCATTGGCAGCAACGAAAGATTCGACGTTTGCGGACGCGTACACGCCCTTACTGAATGATCAAAGCTATGGAGTCATTCGCGCTGCGGCGGTAGCGTTGGCGCAGACCAAGAACCCGGCGGCCTACGACGCTTTGGTTAAACTTATCGATCAGCCCTCCTGGCGCGACACGATCCGTGCTTCAAGTCTCCAGGGGTTGGCCGTACTGGGCGATAAACGCGCCATGGAACTTGGCTTCAAATATGCGGCGCCGCCGACGCGCTACGATGTCCGCGCGGCGGCTTTCGCGTTAATCGGCAGTACCGGCAAGGATGATCCGCGATCCATTCCCCTATTGGTTGCGGCCTTGAACGACGGTATTGACCGCCGAAGTTTCCAGTTCGTGGCCAGTGCGGGCAGCGCGCTGGTCGCGTTAGGAGACGAGCACATCCTCGCAGTCTTCGATGAAGCCATTAAGCGAGCGGGACCGACTTCTCAGTTCACGGCGACCCTGACCAATTTCCGACAACGTCTGAAAGCGAAGTTGGATGCCGCCCGGCCACAAACGAAATCGCCGCCTCAATGATGACGGAGACCAGGGTCGCGACCTGCGGCAAGCGGTTAAAACGTCACGACTGACAGAATCCGTCACCGTACAAAACTTTCCGCTTGAGCAAAGTAGAATTGTCCTGCTATATTCGTAATGACCTTGCGGGCAGCGCCGTACGGGTCACCGTCCCCTAAGTCCCCTTCTCGCCCTAGAGGGAAATCAAATGCTTGAGAATACAAACGGGAAGGACGGCATGCCTCATATGGCAGAAGCCACCGGAGCAGCGACAGCTCCTGCACCAGCAACTTCATTGCTGGTGGTAGAAGACGATGAAAATATTTCCGCCGCGCTGGTAGAGTATTTTTCGCGGGCGGGTTACACGGTGACGACAGCCGCCGACGGAGTTGCCGGCGTCGAAGCAGCAGTCAAGGCGCGACCCGACGTGGTCGTTTTAGATTTGATGCTGCCCAAGATGGACGGCCTCGCCGTCTGCAAGGAACTTCGACAGAAGATTGCGAACATGCCAATCATCATGCTCACGGCTAAGGACGATGTGGTCGATCGCGTGCTCGGACTCGAGATGGGCGCGGATGATTACATCACCAAGCCGTTTAGTTTGCGCGAAGTCGAAGCGCGCATTAAGTCCGTGCTGCGGCGCGCGCGCGCCGGAGCCGCTACCGCTGAAGGCAGCGACGAGACGCCGATCGTCCGCGGTAACCTGCGGGTCGATCCAGTTCGTCGTGAAGTAACCATTGCCAGTCGGCATATTGACCTGACACCGAAAGAATTCGATCTGCTGCGTTTATTCGCCTCGAACCCGGGACGCGTCTTTCCGCGCAAGTATTTGCTCGAAAAGATTTGGGACTATTCCTACGAAGGGTACGATCGCACGATTGATTCCCACATCAATCGCCTGCGGGCCAAGATCGAAGAAAACCCGGAGAACCCGCAACTGGTGCTCACTGTCTGGGGCATCGGTTACAAGTTCACCGACGTTGAATAAGTAAACTGCTAGCTTCCTCACCCGAAGCTACTTTCCAGATCCACCGCTCTCGCTCTCGAAACCAACCTTGAGGAGTGGTGCACACTAATTATGAAAGCTATGCCAACCCCTAACTCGACCCCGCGATTCCGCGCGGCCACCCCGGCAATCGCAGCTTCGCTGCTAATCCTGATCAATTCGCTGACGGCCAATGCAGCTATGCAGGAAGCCCCAGAGGATTGGACTTCGACAATCTTCTCAACCTACGGCATCACGATCCTGCTGGTGCTGGTGTTGGGCAGTCTCTTCGTCTACAAGAAAATAATGAAGCGACGAGAAGAACAGGGTTTTGAAGATGTCCGGCCCCACCAGGAAGCAACCGAACTTGAATCGCCTTCTTTGCAGCCGACGTCGCAATCGGGCGACAGGACTCGCCAGCCGGCGCCAGTTCCGCAGCCGGAAAGGCCCGTCGAACCCAGCGTCCCGGCTTTCGGCGCTTATCGCATCGACCAGGAAGTCGGCAAGCTCGTACTCGGCAAGCCGCATCGCAGTGACGTCATGTCTTCGCGTTCACATGAGGACCGGCGGGCCATCGAAGGTTCGCTAATCAAGGCGCTTGAATCAGACGAGGTGTCGGAGGACGGCCGTCGCCGTGTGTTGCGGGCACTGGAGGAATATGGATTCGTGGCGCGCCAAAGCGCGACGCTGCTACTGGGTCGCGACGCCTGGGAGAAGTCCTCGGCCGCTCGCACTTTGGGGCAAATCAAATCGTCAGCTTCGCTTCCCTTCCTGATCGAAGCATTGCACGATGTCGATTCGGTCGTCAGAAATCAGGCAATCACCAGTTTGGCCGCGCTCAAGATGCCTTCAGCCATTGGCGCTCTGCTTGATATCGCGCGACGTCAATCCGACATTCCGGCAACCTTGTTGAGCGATGCTTTGAGCGCTTGCTCCGTTGAGACGCTCAGCTTCCTCGACGCGCCCAATGAAGATCCGGCGTTCATGTCTGCTGATCCTTCCGGCGCCAACTCTAACGTCTATGAGAGGTTCATTTCATTTGAGGAACTGCCGCCAGGTGAAGACAACGAAGAATTGACGCAGGCGCTTGCGAATTTGGCTGGCGCGAATGAAGCCGCGCGAATCTCGGTTGCGCAGGAATTGGCCCTGCACCCGGCGCAAGCTGCTGTTGTGGCTTTGACCGCGATGGTTATTGAGGATGACGAACCGTCGGTCCGGGCCGCCGCAGTTTCCAGCCTCGGCTCCATCGATCATGAAACAGTTTTCGCTCCAGTCCTGATCGCCCTCGGAGATGAATCCCGCATCGTGCGCGCGGCCGCAGCCCGCACGCTGACCAGTTTGCATTTTGATCGTGCGGACGCTTACGTCCGGGTGATGGAAACCGCCGATCCTGAAATGTTGCGTCGCGTGGCAACAGCCTGCGTTAACACCGGCATCGTCTCGCAAGCCGTGGATCGACTGGCGAGCGAAGATCGGCGACAGGCGTACGAAGCATTCTCGCTGTTCTCGTTGTTGGCGCGGGCCGAAGAGACCCAGCCGATTACCGACGCGATTGAAAATCATCGAGACGATGAAGTTCGGCTTTGCGCCGTCCGCGTACTCAGCGTGGCCGGTCAAAGCGGCGTCGTGCCGAAGCTCCGTGAAATTGCCGCGCGCGAAGGCATCTCCGAAAGCGTGCGCACCGCGATCCTCGAGGCGCTGTATAAACTCGATCAGACTCAACTCCCGACCGGTTCATTGGATCTGAATGCCGATCTAGCGGAACCGATTGACCTGAATGTGGGTGACAACGAGCCTGCCTTCTTGCATAATTCCCCGTAGTGTTTCCCCGGCTTTTTCGTTGATGTTGCCCCAATGAATAGCATGGACCCAAAGCCCCGTTTCCTTCACGTCTCATCCTCAGCCCTGCGATCGATCGCGATAGCTCTGCTCGTGGTTTCGCCGGTCGTCGGTCAACGCGTCTATCCTTCGGGCCAGACTAACTCGAACAGCGGCAAACGCAGTCACGCCGCGACTATACGTTCGGCCGATTCAGGCGACGGCTCCCGAGTTTCTATTACTTCGGATCAATCGCTGAGCGACTACGAAGCATATCGCCGCGGTGAACGATTCTACGTAAAGATTCCCGCGTCAGAAGTCGCGCGCGCTGAATCAGTGCGGGGCCGTGGTTTTTCTGATGTTAACGCGCAGCGAAGCGGTGATGGGACAACTTTGTCGTTCCGTCTGCATCCGGGTGCTGCGGCTCACGTCGAGCAGCGCGGCAACAAGTTGGACGTGGTGATTTCCGCTGCCGGCGGCGGGTCTGCACCCACCCCAAATCGCACAGGCGATTTCCGTTGGTCAGATGCGTCGGGTTCGGTAAACTCACGTGGCTCGAACGCAAGCAACCGAGTCACTTCCAACAAAGGCAACAACGCTGCCGGCAATTCTGCCAATAACAACGCGAATAAGCGCGGTAACCAGTTAACCGCAGCTAACAAGAATTCATCGTCGGCTCGCGACAACTTGTCCCCGGCGAATTCAAATTCGAAATCAAAACCGGGCAACACCAACTCGTCGGCTGCGAATAATAAGAGCGCCAACGCGAACTCGCCGGCCGCAGCAAACCCGGCGGGTAACTCGAATTCAGCTTCCGGATCAACTGGCGTCCCCAATGCTAATTCTTCTCAGGGAGCAACAACGAACACGTCAAGCGCGACGGGATCACCGACTAACCCTCAATCTGGATCGACCAGTTCTTCGTCACCGACGACGTCAAGCCAGGCTGCAAATGCGCCGGCAAACTCAGCGAGTCCTTCCCCGAACGCAGCCCCGACGGCTTCTCGTTCCGATTTCTGGGCGAAGGCTAAAGAGAAGGGACACTATTGGTTGCTGCTGGCGCAACTGAATCCAGTCCCGGTAGCGATTGGCGCGGCTATTCTGATTCTCATCATCGCTCTGTTTTTCATGCAGCGCCGTCGCGCTAAAGCAACGCGTCGCGTGAGGACCGTCACTCAAACCAAAGTCGCCTCGACCGAAGCTACCTCGTCGCCGTCCGTTGAAGCCGTTCCGCTAGCGACTGCGGCCGTGGTCGCTACTGCTGCGCCAGCCACAAGTTCTGGTGACGAACTCACCGAATCAACTCGAGTCGCTGCCGTTCCCCCACCCGTCGTCGCAGAAAATGGCCGGCGAGAGCGCACCAGCCGGGCGGGGGAAGAAGCCAACAAGATCTTCGCTGGTGAAGCGTATGATGAGAGCGTGGTCGGCTCTGACAACCCCGAGACGCGGCGATTGGTCGGCGCAGAATTACTGTCCGCGATGGTTGGCCGCAATCCAGAGAGACGCGACCGGGCCCGCGCGGCCTTCATGAAACATGGTTACTTTGACGATGCCACCCGCGATTTGAGAGTCGCGAGTTCTGACAACGAACGCGCCGCCGCCGCTCGCCGCCTGAGCTTCGTCCAGGACCCGGAAGCGACTCCGCACCTGGTGGGCGCCCTCAACGATCCTTCTCCGGATGTTCGCCGCGCCGCGGTCGAGGCCTTAATGGATCAGCGCGATCCGGCGGCAATCGCGCCACTCAATAACTTGTTGCAGAACGAAAATGATCGCAAGGTTCCGCGTCACCTGATCGAACAGGCAATCGAATCGTGCGCAACGAATTCAACTCCCGCTCCCGTGTCAATACCTGCAGTTCCTTCCGTTCCACCACCTGCAATTGAAACTGACCGCGAGGTAATCGAAATATGACGGCCCACGATTTACTCTCTGAATTGCGCGCCAAAGGTGTCGATGTCAGGACCTCGGGCGATGATCGCCTGGTCATCGACGCGCCCCGAGGAACCGTGAACGATGAATTGCGCGCCGCGCTCTCAGCCAATAAGTCAGCGCTGATCAAAATATTGAAGGACGAAGCGGCTGGCGGAAATCAACCTGCCGAACCCTGGCAAGCCGAAGCTGAACCAGCGTTTCGGGCTGAGCCAGCATTTCCAGCTGTGCCAGCACCTCCAATTCCCTCGACTGCTCCGACCTCCGTTGCACCATCTCCCGCACTCGAACCACGATCGCCGTTACCTGACTTCGTTCAAACGCCCGCCCCTCTGTCCGTGCCGGCCCCCACCCAACGGGAAGATGAAATCGCCGCCAGCACGGCCGAAGAGATTGCCCAGTTACAAGCTGAACTCGCGCGCCTGCGCGCCGATGAATCCGCCCGACGCGCTGAAGTAGATGCCGCGCGCCTGGCTGCGGAAGACGCGCTCCGCACGGAACAGGAACTCTGGCACCAGCAGGAAGAGGAAATCGCGCGTCGTCGCGCCGAACATGAACGGCAGCGAATCGAGCGAGAAGCGCGCGACCGCGCCGAGGAAGACAAGCGCAGAGAGATTGCCGCTGCCCAAATCGCGGAAGCAGAAAATGAGGTAATGCGTCTGCGCGGTATCGAAGAGGACCGTCGCCGTGAGGCGGCGGAGCGAATGCGGGCTGAGCAGTCGGCCCACGAGGCCCAGCTCGCGGCGCTCCGAGAAGCGGAAGAACAGCAGGCAAGACGCCGGGCCGAAGAAGAGCGAAATTATCTCGAGCAGCATGCCCGGCGGCGGGCTCAGGAAGATGAACTGCGGCGCCGCGCGGAAATGAAATTCCGCACCGTCGAAGAAGAGATCGAACGGGTCCAGACGCGCGAGGACGCTCGGGTGCGCGCGGAGTTGGACGCAGAACGAATTGCCGAAGATGCCGAACGGCGCCGCGTCGAAGAGGAAATGCGGCGGCAAGCCGAAGAACGCGCGCGCCTCAAAGCTGATGAAGAAGCTCGCCTGCGTGCGGAGATCGAAGCCGAGATGCGGGCCGAAGCCGCTATCCGCCGTCGCGAAGAAGAAGCAGCCAGGCGACAAGCGGAGGAAGAAGCTCGCCGTCGCGCGGAAGAGGAGGCCCAGCGCGTCGCGGCCGAACAGGCCCGCCGCCGCGCTGAAGAAGAGACGCAGCGTCGCGCCGCAGAAGAGGCGCGCCGGCAGGCCGAAGAGGCTGCTCAACTTCAGGCAGAGGAAGAGGCCCGCCGTCAGGGAGAGATTCAGGCCCGCAGGCGTGCGGAGGAAGCCGAGCGCGAACGGCAGGAAGCCCAGCGACGTGAACGCGCCGACCTCGAAGCGCGTATTCGCGCTGAGGTCGAAGCAAAGTTGCGCTCCGAAGACGAAGAGCGCCGCCGCCAGGACAACGAGTCGCGTCGCCTGGTCGAATATGAACAGTTGTTGGCTCAGGAGAAGGCGAACGAGCCCTCCGAGTTTCCCAGAGAGCCCGAGAGAAACGGCGCCGAACCCGCGGACTCAAACGTTCAGGAAATCACCCCGTGGTTTCAGTCAGGCCTCGAAACGAAAGAGATCGAATCGGCCCATAAATCGATCTTCGAGGATGCCTTGCTGACCGAGTCAGACGACAACGAAAGCGAGTTTCGCGAGGTGAGCGTACCCGAAGAGCCGGTGACGGTCGCCATGTCTGCCGATTTACAAAACGATCTGCGTAGCGCTAGTGCCGGAACGCGCGCGTCCGCCGTGGCCGAACTGCCACGCATCGGCGGTGAAGAAGGATATCGCCGCATCACCACGGCGTTCGACGATCCTTCGGCTGAGGTTCGCAGCGCCGCCGCGCGAGCATTATTCGATCTACAGGACGATCGCGCCGCTACTTTTACGCGCGCCCTGCGCGAAGCGAATGGTGATCGCCGCAGAGCGATTGGCGCTGCCATATGTTCGTCAGGTTTGGCGAATGAAGCTATCGGCAATCTCACGGGAGAAAGCCGCGACAAAACTTACGACGCGTTCTCGTTGCTGTTCCTGATGTCCAAGGCCGGGGAAGTCAAACCCTTGATGCGTGCCATCGAAGAGCATCCCAACACAGAAGTGCGCCTGGCGGTGATCAAGCTGCTGGCGCTGAGCGGACAGCCTGAAGTGCTGTCGGCGTTCCGGCGGATGGCGGTGCGCGGTTCATTGCCGGCCGAGATTCGATCCGCGGTGATGGAAGCCATCTACCAGATCACCAGCCAATCACCGACTGAGTCGAACTAACCGATACCCACGTCAATCACGTTGAGGCGCAGAGTTAAGAGCTCTGCGCCTCTTTCCGTTTCAAAGACCTCCAGCTGAATCGAAAACTGGTGCGTTCCGCCTATTTGTTCATTCACGAGTCACGATTTACTATTTCCTTTTATGCCGTTCGCCTTGAAATCGGATTATCGTCCCTGTGGTGACCAGCCCCAGGCGATTGCAGCGCTTTCGCGCGGTGTGCGCGACGGCGTGCGCGACCAGGTGCTGCTTGGGATCACGGGCAGTGGCAAGACCTTTACGGTCGCGAGTGTGATTCAGGAAACGCAGCGGCCAACGCTCGTGATCGCCCACAACAAGACTTTGGCCGCACAGCTCTATCAGGAATTCAAATCGCTTTTTCCTGAAAACTCCGTCGAATACTTTGTTTCGTATTACGACTACTATCAGCCGGAGGCATACGTCCCCGCCTCGGACACCTACATCGAAAAGGACGCGATTGTTAACGAGGACATCGATCGTTTGCGGATGTCGGCTACGCGGGCGCTGTTCGAACGGCGCGACGTGATCGTCGTGGCGAGCGTCTCCTGTATCTACGGCCTGGGCGATCCGGATGCGTATTACGGCATGCTGGTTTTCCTTGAACCGGGCATGCGAATCGCGCGCGACACGCTGCTGCAACGGCTGGTTGAATTGCAATACGAAAGGAATGATATCGACTTCAAACGCGGGAGCTTCCGCGTGCGCGGAGACGTGGTCGAAGTCTATCCGAGTTATCAGGACGAAGCTTATCGAGTGGAATTGTGGGGCGATGAGGTGGATTCGATTTCGACTATCGATCCACTGCTGGGCGAGGTGAAGCAAAAACATACTTCGCGTGTCCCGCTTTATCCAAAGTCACACTACGTAATGCCGCGCACCACGCTGAAGCGGGCGATCAAATCCATCAAAGAAGAGCTGGAGTGGTGGGAGCCGAAGCTGATCGAAGAAGGAAAGCTGTTGGAAGCACAGCGCCTGCATCAGCGGACGATGTTCGACCTTGAGATGCTGAAAGAGATGGGGTTCTGTCGCGGCGTCGAAAACTATTCGCGGCACCTCACCGGCAAGAAGGAAGGCGAACCGCCGCCGACCCTCCTTGATTACCTGCCCCGGGACACAATGGTCGTCATCGACGAGTCGCACCAGACAATTCCGCAGGTACGCGGCATGTTCTTTGGCGATCAGTCGCGCAAGAAAACTCTGGTTGAATACGGATTTCGGCTGCCGTCGGCCCTGGACAACCGGCCGCTCAACTTCGACGAGTTCGAAGAGCGCGTCACTCAGCGAATTTATGTTTCAGCCACGCCGGGTCCCTATGAGCTGACCAAATCGAGCGGCGAAGTGATCGAACAGATCATTAGACCCACCGGTTTGATGGACCCGGAAGTCGAAGTACGGCCGGTCAAAGGCCAAATCGATCATTTACTGGGCGAATGCCGCTTGCGCGCCGAACGGAACGAACGCGTCCTGGTGACGACGCTGACCAAGAAGATGTCTGAAGATTTGACTGAGTACTTCACCGAAGTTGATGTGCGCGTGCGTTATCTGCATTCTGACATTGAGACTTTGGAGCGCATTAAGATTTTGCGCGACCTGCGTCGCGGTGAATTTGACGTGCTGGTAGGAATCAACCTGCTGCGCGAAGGTTTGGATTTGCCGGAAGTGTCACTGGTTGCGATTCTCGATGCCGACAAAGAGGGATTCCTTCGCTCCCAGTCATCTCTGATTCAGACGATTGGCCGCGCTGCCCGCAACGCGAACGGCAAAGCAATTCTCTACGCCGATCGCGTGACTGATTCGATGAAGTACGCCATTGACGAGACGCGACGGAGACGCGATTTGCAACGGGAATACAATCGGGAGCACGGAATTACTCCGCAGACCATCATCAAACCGATCGAAGCGACTCTGGTGACTGCGGCGGAAGCTGACTATTTCAAGGTGCCTTTGGACCTTGAAGATATCGAAGGCTACAGTCCGGACCAAATCGAAGCGACCATTGCGCGGCTGGACTTTGAAATGCGGGAGCACGCCAAAAAGTTTGAATTCGAGAAGGCGGCGGAACTGCGTGACCGGATTAAGTATCTCCGCGAACGCGAGTTGATCGTAGCTTGATTTGGAGTGCGCCGGCAAAGCGAAGCGGCGACGGCGCTTTGGATTTTCGATCATGACAACGCTGAGGCTGGAC
>JBIOZK010000075.1:0-70455 GCA_044870975.1 Pyrinomonadaceae bacterium | reverse complement strand
ATGCCCGCGCTCCACCAAGATCAATTTTTGGAACTTGCCTTGTCCTCCGGCGTGAAAGCATCAAAATCTTTCCGGAGGACTTAGTATGTCTCGTAAGAACTTCGCTTTAGCAATTTCCCTGTGTGTGGCGGCGGTCGCTGTTGCCGGTGGCATTGTCTACGCTCAGGAAGCATCAACTCCCCGAGTTGAATCAAACGGCGTGCTGTATGCACTGGCTGATGATCAGGAGCCGGGCGCGCGCAATTTTTCGTTCTACCTGGACGGCGGCGCGTTTCTCGGTGTCGGCACTGAGGACATCTCGAAAGACAACATGGGGCGCTACGGGATGCGCGACGTGCGCGGCGTCGGCGTGACCGAGGTAGTGAAGGACAGTCCGGCTGAGAAAGCCGGCCTGCGCAAGGACGACGTGATTCTCCGCTTCGATGGTGAAGCGGTCACCAGCGTGCGCAAGTTGACGCGACTGATCAGCGAACATGCGCCTGATCAATCGGTGCGTATTACCGTCAGCCGCGGCGGTGCTGAGCAGGAGCTGACGGCAACCCTCAGTAAGCACAAAATGGGGGGCCTCTCCGGCGCTACTTTCCCGTCGATTTTCAAAAGCGGCGACAACGATTTTCGTGTCTTTCCGAATGGCAACTGGCCCCCGGCTATTGGCGGTGGCAGCGGTCCGTTCGTGTGGACGCTCGGCTCGAGCCGTCGTCTCGGAGTCAGCACCCAATCTTTGTCGGGCCAACTTGGCGACTACTTCGGCGTCAAGGACGGTGGCGCGTTAATTACGTCGGTGAGCGACAACAGTCCGGCGTCAAAGGCAGGTCTGAAGGCCGGCGATGTGATCACTTCGATCGATGGCGAGAAAGTTACTGCGCCTGGCGATCTCACGCGCGGGCTTAACAAGAAAGAAACCGGTGACGTAACGCTGACGATCATTCGCAACCACAATCAACAAACGATTACCGTGACGCCCGAAAAGAACCCAAACGCAGATCTTTTCAAGCCTGGTGAAATGGGTTCGCGACATGTCACCATTCCCTCGATTGTCATTCCCACAATCCCGGAAATGAACATTCGTGTTCCATCGATTAGGGTGCCGGCAACGCCGCCAATCGATGTGACCGTCCCGACTCGGGCGCCACGCATCCGCACGCGCACGGTGATCATCTAATCTTGCTTTAGACGCTGCACTTGCGCAGCGCCGAACTGTCGCGATAGCGATTTTGGGCAGTCGAGTCTACTCGGCTGCCTTTTCTGTTAGCGCTGTCTAATGCGATAATCCCGTCATTGTACTCAGTCCGATCCGGAACCGTCCCCCAATGGACGTTAGTTGAGCGCCAACAAATCATCTGCTGAGGCACCCGTTTCGCGCCTGGTCATTCACGATCTCGCGCGTCGCAACGGTCATGCGGAATTTTCGCAGGACATCCGCAATGGGCTGTCATCGAACCCGAAGCACCTGTTTCCGAAATATCTCTACGACGAAGTCGGGTCGCGCCTTTTCGAGGCCATTTGCGAACTTGATGAATACTATCCGACGCGCGCCGAAGACCAGATTCTGAAAGCGCACTCCGACGAAATTGTCCGCTGTGCTCCCGATTGTGAAACTCTGATTGAGTTGGGCAGCGGCAGCGCGGAAAAGACCCGCCGCCTGATCGATGCCTTTATGCGGCATCGCGAGCAATTGCTTTTCATTCCCGTGGACATCTCGGCGACCGCGCTGTCGACGAGTTCGCAGGCGCTGCTGGGTTCTTATCCCAAGCTCCGCATCGAGGCGTACGCCGCGGACTATTTCCAGGCATTAAGCGCTTTGCCTCAGCTCGGCCAAAATCCTGTGCTGGTGCTCTTTCTGGGATCCAACATTGGAAACTTTGAACCCGACGACGCGCGCAATTTTCTGCGGGCTATTCGTCGCGTGTTGCGGCCACAGGACTTGTTACTGTTGGGTGCGGATTTGAAAAAGGATCGCCGGACGTTGGAGGCCGCTTACAACGACGCGCTCGGCGTCACACGCGCATTCATCGTTAACGAATTAGGACGCATCAACCGGGAACTGGACGCTAATTTCGATTTGTGGGCCTTTGGATTGCGCTCGTTCTACAACGAATTGTTAGCGCGTGTTGAGGTCTATCTCGAAAGTCTGCGCGCCCAAACCGTAGACATTCGCGCGCTGGGCCTGACGATTGATTTGACGGTGGGCGAACGCATTCACGTTGAGAACGCTTACAAGTTCGACACCGACGCTCTGAGAAGTTTAGGTGACGAGACGGGTTTTGCGTTGGAGCGAACGTGGCTGGACGACCAAGCGCGATTCAGCAGCAACCTCTTTCGCGCGATGAATTGAATTAACTCGCGGCGCCGACTGGTTCCTCAGTTTCAGTCTGAGGTTTTTTCTCCGGCAATTCCAAACTTACGCGCAACAGACGGCGACGCTCAACCTTTTCGACCGTGAAGCGGAGTCCCTCGTGTTCAATGACTTCGCCGGCTTGCAGCACGTGTCCAGCCACACTCATCAGGAAGCCGCCGAGGGTCGTATAGGCCTCGGACTCCGGCAGAGAAGTCTTCAATCTTCGATTTAAGTCCCGGACAGCCAAGGCGCCGTCGAGGTCGTAAACGCGTTCGCCCATTTGCGAGATCTGTTCGTTGACCTCTTCGTCATGCTCATCTGAAATATCGCCGACAATTTCTTCCAACAGATCTTCGAGCGTGATGATGCCTTCGATGCCTCCATGTTCGTCAACGACAAAGCCAAAATGCGTCTTTGCCTTTTGCATCTGGCGCAACACGTCTTCCAGGCGCGCGGTGTCCACCACGTACATTGGCGGCTGCAATACATACTCGAGTTTGAAGTCCTCTGGCCGCAGCAGGAAAGGAATCAGATCCTTGCTGTGGATAAACCCGATAACGTTGTCCAACGAGTCACGGTAAACGGGCAGACGTGAATACCGGTGTTGCTGAAATGCCGCGTTGATATCTTCCAGGGTGCACTGGGCCGACAAAGCCGCGATCGCCGGGCGCGGCACCATGGCTTCGCGCACCAGCGTATCGGAAAATTCAAAGACCCGATGAATCAGGCGGCGCTCCTCGGCCCTGAGGTGGCCGCTTTCCTTTGAAATATCCACCAACTGCCGCAGTTCGGCCTCACTGTAGACGGCCGTGTGACTTAGCGAGGCCTTCAGGCCGAACAGACTCGCGAGTCTCTGCCCGGTTTTGTTGAAGATAAATATGAATGGCCGAAAGACCTTGGCAAACAGTTCCAGCGGTCGGGAAACTAACAGGGCCAAACTTTCGGCGCGCTCCAGGGCAAACATCTTGGGCATGAGTTCGCCCAGAACAATGTGCAAAAACGTGATCGCGGCAAAAGCAATTACGATCGCCAGCACATGCGCGATGTAAGCAGCTTTTCCAGAGGGGGCGATGGCCGCGGCGACTGGCTCTAACAGCGCGGCAACTGTTGGCTCGCCAATCCATCCGAGCGCCAGTGAAGCTATCGTAATTCCCAGTTGCGTCGCAGAAATGAAGGAAGTTGGATCGCTAATTAGTCGCAGGGCGCACTGCGCGCGGGTGCTCCCGGCTGCCGCACGAGTTTCCAAACGCGTGCGCCGGACAGACACCAGCGCGAATTCAGCGCCCACAAAGAATCCATTGGCACCAACAAAAAACAGCACCGCCAGGAGTTTGGCGAAAACGGAAATTAAGCTGATGGAATGCTCGGCGCCTTCAAAAAATATCGCCAGGGTGTAACTCGCAGGATCGTCCATTTGCATCAATGAGGAGTGGTTATCTTAGCACGATGCCGCCCTCAGCGGGGCCGGACACACTACCGCCACGCAGGGGCGAGCCGCGTCAAATTGTTTGGGTTTAGTCCGAATCAATGAACGCCGGCAGCAGCCGCACGCACGCGGCCCACAGGCCGGTGATCGTGCCGGGAACATGCCTTGGTCAAAGCATCATCCACCCGAGGTTCGATGTTGCATTCGGGCTGACGACAGACGGCGGCAAGTTCCGAAACGACCAGATAGCGAGAGCGCTCGAGCATCCGCTGTTCGCGGAATGAGAGCGGTTTCATCTGGGCTAGATAGCTGAGATGCTTGAGCACCTCGGCCACTTCAAAGATATTTCCACTGCGCATCTTGTCCGAAAAATCTTTGAAGCGATCCTTCCAATCATTCGGGGGCGTAGCGAAGTCGCTCGATAGAGCCTTGAAGAGCGTGTCGCACTCACTCGAAGTAATGGGCCGTCGCAGACCCACCTCATTGGCGTTGGAAACAGGAACCAGAACGAGGGAATTTGTCGCTGCAAGCCGAAGCGTATAGAACGGGAGCGCTACCGCCCCGATTTGCTTCTGCTCAATTTGTTCAATTGTGCCGATACCATGGTTGGGGTAAACGACTTTCTGGCCGACCTTGAAGCCCACCTTAACACCTCCGACAGTTTTACGAGCACCTGACTAGTCGCATTAGCGCGGCTGAGTTTTGAAAAAAGCTATCAAACGAGAGTGGTGAATCGGGTAATACCTTGAACGGTGATTTGAGGATAGCAAGCGGATTCACGACCCGTCAAGGTGGAGGCGGCTGTCCGATGGATGCGGAGGTGTCAGGGTGCGGGACAGCCCAGTCCGTTGCCCTGATAAATCACTCCCGCTTCGTCGCTGAAAAAAGCAGGGGCGCAGCCGGAGACAGGGCGCAGAGATACCTGATAATGTTGGCCATCAGGCGAGGCCACGATAGCCAGTCGATAGTCTTTGACCTTTGCCGATGAGCTGTCGTTCAGGACCAGGTCACCATCCAATCGACTAAGCTTGATGACCTCTTCAAGTGAGGCAAATGACGAGGTCTTGAGCTTAATAGTATGTTCAGTGGAATTTGTCGTCCGGATCAGGGCCAGGGCCTGCCTGGTGGAAAGCGCGCTTCCTGCCTCTTGACGTTTGGATAGAGCCGGAATGCAGAAGGCGGAGACGAACACCAGAATCGCAATCAGATGCAGAGATTTCTTCATGGATACCTCCAAATTGTCGTGACTTTAATTCGTAAACCCGGGGCGGGATTTGCGTAGCTGCGGGAAGGCCAGATTCCCTAAGTCAACCGTATCGCTGCGAGGACATGCTCGTCAACAAATATCTGCGCGCAGCGGGTCAACCTGAATAGCCCTCATCCTGCTCAATCCTGGACAAAACCCAGTCAAACTCGCCCGAAGTAATTTTCCCACCGCAGAATTGGCAAATGCCGGTGGCGCTTACTTTTAGAGGAGCCGCGCAATTCGGACAATTCAAATCGGCCCGCGCCGCCGCCGGCCTGGCCTTACTGTAACGCACAAAGGTCCAGTACTCGCTCCAGCGTCGCAGGTTCTTATTCGATCCCGCGACCAGCTGGCCGTTTTGATCGACGGTGTAATCGTACCCTTGGGCATAGATTCTTAAGGTGATCGAATTGTAGAAAGCGTCGACCTTAATCTTCACCGGCTGCATCCCGGTGATTTGGTATTGATCGAGCGCGTTTCTCAGACCCTGCCGTTTGTAGGCTTCGATCCAGTAACGATGCATCTGAAAGATGTTGTCCGTTTCGAACGGGCGGGCACGTTCCCACTGTAAGGTTGACCACGCTTCCTGCAATTCGTTGAAGATCATTCGCGCGCGCGCCTGAAAATCACCCCAGGAAAAAGTCGGGTTGTTTTGTTCGAAGGCCGCGCGGACCGCCGGGAAGTTTGGCTGCGTAACTGTCGCATAGTCAGTTCCGACTTCCGGCACTTCACCGGTAAGCAACGGGCCGCGCGCTTCCCGGCTCAAGGTCTTAATTGCTCCGACGTACCACTGAAATTCACCGCTCGTGACCTTTGTGCCACAAAAAGCACAGGCGCCCCTGGTATCTTTCTGCAAAGCCGCGCCGCACTTCGGACAATGTAATGCGCTGGCCCGTTCAGGCGATGGTGAGAGCACCTCGCGCTTCCGCTCGAAGCGCCAGCGCTCGCGCACGTAGTAACTCATCGGCTTACCGTTGACGACTTCGGTGTAATTCGTCTCGAACTCACACGTGATCCAAACAATTGGTGTATCTACGCCGCGCACCTCTGTGACCTGCATCGCCCCGACAATAACGCCTTCGACGGCTTGCAGGCCGGGAGGATTTAATTGAATTAGCGAGTTGAGCGCGGCGCCACTCAGATAAGGCGAAAGGACATCGAGCGCCTTCGGGCCACGTCCCCGTGCCTCATGCGCGCGCCCGTACAGGGCGTAACAAAAATCGACAAAGATTATTTCTGAAAAGTTTGGATCGAAGCGACGCAGTTGATTGAAACTTCGCTGAACGTCCCTTTGCTGTTGCGCGACGCTGGCCACCCCATCCGGCGTGGTGATTGACGTTGAAGTGACCGAGACACTCTTCTTCGACGGCTTCACGAACCAGTAAATCAACAGGGCGATGACGATGATGTCGAGCGGAATCCCGATATAGGGATACTCAATCGTCAGCCATAGCAACAAGCGAACCACCAAATAAACCAAGGCACCGGCGCCGCCGCCGTCGCCTCCGCCGCTTCCGCCACCGCCATACGATTGGCCGCCACCAACCCGCGCGAAACCCTCTGTCGCCAGCAGACCCAGCGCACACAGTGTCGCGCACGCCAGCAACACGCGCGTAATGAGTCGGCCGTTGGCAATCGCTAGGCGAGGAAGATTCATTTCAATTCGATCGAAGGTCCATCCGCCAGTTCATTCGGGTTTGCCCCCACAGCCGGCAAGTGTTCAGCCAGGACGACGCCTAATTGTTTTAGGGAAGAAATCAGTTTATCGGGATCGGGATTTTCGGCCACACGCTTGAGTTCGAACGCTGCCTGATTCCATTTCAAGGCCGGCACCGCCTTGAGAATTCCGCGATCAGCAATTACTTCCATCTGGCGCTCAAGCAGCGACAGGTATATCAGCAGGCCGTTTTCGGCCGTAGTATTGGCAATGCCCGCTTCATAGAACATCGCCGCCGCACCGGTGCGCGCTGCCTGCGCGCGAAACTTCCTGGTCGTGAGCAGACGTCGAATCCAGTCGCCGCGCGACGAGACGAAGGCGCCAGCAGCAAACAGTGCGATGACGTCGAACGGAATCCAGTAGGCGTGAAAATCAAACGGCGAGAAGAGAACAAAAAGCAGACCTGCGAACGCGACGATGGCTCCAAAAAGATAGTCAGCCTGCCGGTAGGTGCCGGAACGACCGCGCACGGCAACCACGATCTCGGCGTTCGTCTTACTTTCGATTTCGCGAATGGCCGCACCGATTGCGTCACTGGCCGCGTTATCGAATTTCGTGCGCGTCATTGGGTTAGAGGTCGGGAAGATAATACGTCAGAAACCCGACCGTAAGGGAGGGCGCCCGTGAGGCTGCGTCGTTACGGCACCCTCCCTTACGGTCGGGTTTTTGAGAGGCAAACAAAACGGCCCAGCACCTATGCTGGGCCGCCTCGCGAGTTGAATCACTGCCTACTTGAAACTGCTCAGGGCTTCTGCTTCAGCGTCATAGACATCAAACACCGTCAACAGTTTTGTGATCACCAATAGATCCTGAACTTTGTCCGTGAGACTCAACAGTTTCAACTGACCGCCGCCGCGACCCACAGTCGTATAATTCGCGATTAGTTCACCGATGCCGCTGGAATCGATGTACTTGACACCGGCCAGATTCAGCAAAATCTTGTTACTGCCGCCCGCGATCAATTCGCGAATTGCGCTGCGCAACGCAGTCGCGCTGTCGCCGATCCTGATTTCGCCATTCAGATCCAGAATTGCGACGTCGCCTGCCTGACGCTGTTTGATATCTAGTTGAGCCATCTAATGAGATCCTCCCGATCCTCGCGAATTGATAAACGCTTAGAAGTTGAATTCTGTTCGCACTATTTATTTGAAGTTGCTCAGCGCCTCGGCTTCCGTGTCGTAAGCGTCGAACACCGTCAAAAGCTTCGTAATCGTCAGCAGGTCCTGCAGCTTTTGCGTCAAACTAAGAAGCTTCAATTGACCGCCGTCCTTGTTAATCGCGGTGTAGCTCGAAACGAGTTCGCCGATGCCACTCGAATCGATATAGCCGACGCCTGCCAGATTAAGCAGAATCTTTTTCTTTCCTTCCTCGAGTAAACGACGAATCGCGCTGCGCAATGCGACACTTCCTTCGCCAATAGTGATACGACCATCCATGTCGAGGACAGTTACGTCACCGGCTTGTCGCTCGCGGATGTTTAGCTCTGCCATGATAGGGGTTCTCCTAAAAGTATTGTCGATTTGTGATTGCCAATTTTTGATCTCGCGTTAGGACACGCGAAGTCCTGATAATAATCAAAAATCTGAAATCAAAATCGCTTGGACATTTTCACCGCAGTGCCGCCTTCCGGCCGCAGCACGTACTGAACATCGTCCATGAACGTTCGCATCAAAAAGATGCCACGACCCGAGGTCTTCATCAGGTTCGCCGATTCGGTCGGGTCAGGAACGCTGGCGAGATCGAATCCTTCACCCTGATCTCTAACTTCGATTTCCAACTCGTTCCCGTGGCAATTGAAAACAACTTCGACCGATTTCGCCTCGTCTTCCTGGTTGCCGTGGACCATCGCATTGGTCACTGCTTCGCGCACAGCCATTTCGATTCCGAACGCAGCATCGTCCGGCGCGCCACAATCGCGGATAAACCCCGTCACGGCGGCAGCAGCGTCACTAACCGCCTCAATGTGGCTGGGCAAAACGAGTCGAGTCGTTTGTTCGGTCACAGACAGGCGCGGCCTTTCTCGCCGGGGGAAACTGCGTTGTCGGCTGCTGCTAAATTAAGCGAACGAAGACGTTCGTGTAACACGCGCACTGGCCGCATGTCAAGAAAGTGACCGAAGCGCGGGCATCCTTTCCTTCGGTTCGCCCTCAATCTCGGGCGGCTAACGTCACACACAATTGTAAGGTTAAGATTCCCACGTGATCATCCAACCCGCAAAGCGAATCAAAGGCCGGATCGCCGTGCCGGGCGACAAATCGATTTCTCATCGCGCCGCGATGATCGCCGCGATTGCGACCGGGTCTTCATACATCAGTAATTACTCAACGAGCGCGGACTGCGCCGCCACGCTTTCTTGTCTCGAAAAACTCGGCGTCAGAATCGATCGAAGTGATAACGCAGTCACAATTCACGGCGCCGGATTGAATGGATTACGCGCGCCGGATAGCGACCTTGATTGCGCCAATAGCGGCACGACGATGCGTCTGCTGGCCGGAATTCTGGCTGGACAGAATTTCAGTTCGACGCTGACCGGTGATGAATCCCTCCGCTCGCGGCCGATGCAGAGAATCATCGAACCATTGGAAATGATGGGCGCAGAGATTATCTCGCTAAATGGCCGCGCCCCCTTGCGGATGCACGCGCGGGGGGCTGTGCAAGCTATTGATTACGAATTATTGACGGCCAGCGCTCAGGTCAAGTCCTGCATCCTGCTGGCGGGTCTGTATGCCGCCGGCACTACAACTATTATCGAAAACGAAATCACGCGCGATCACACTGAAAGAATGCTGAGAGCTTGCGGCGCGCCAATCGAGACCGGAGTGCCGGACGGCGAGCCGCAGGATGCTCGCTTCGTCGCAGTAAGAGGTCCAGCGCCATTGACAGCTCTCGACGTGTCAGTTCCCGGAGATATTTCTTCGGCCGCATATTTTGTGGCCGCAGCGGCTTTGCTGCCGGAGTCATCGATTGAAATAGCTGGTGTCGGTCTGAACCCGACGCGCGCCGCCTTTCTCAGCCCGCTGCGTGAGATAGGAATCGAGATTGGCTTAAGCAACCAAAGCCAATCAGGTGGGGAGCCGTTCGGCGATCTGAGCGTGCGTGGCCGGCCGATGGCTGATAGAAGCGGCGCGCCGACGCTCATGGTGAACGGCACGATCATTCCGCAGCTAATCGATGAGTTGCCGCTTCTGGCGGTCATGGGCTCGCAATTGGCAGGCGGCCTCGAGATTCGCAATGCGAGAGAATTGCGTGTGAAAGAATCCGATCGCATCGAAACAACCGTGAGGGGACTGCGGGCGATGGGATGTGAGGTTGAAGAGTTCGCAGATGGAATGTGCGTTAATGGTCGGGCGAAGCTGCGCGGGGCGAAAATTGATTCGCGCGGCGATCATCGCATCGCGATGTCCTTCGCGATTGCCGGACTGGTCGCCGAGGGTGACACAGAGATTATTGGTTCAGACTGCGTGGCCATTTCGTTTCCGGAGTTTTTCGACTTGCTTGACTCTGTGATTGAACGATGAGCGACCGTCGCATTGTAATTCTGGGTTTCATGGCTTGCGGCAAGACGACTGTCGCCAAGGAGCTGGCGCGTCAGCTTGAATGCGACTTTGTAGATCTCGATTCATTCATCACTGAGCGTCGGGGTCGTTCGCCGGCGGAGATGATTGCGCAAGACGGCGAAGAGAAGTTTCGCGAAACAGAAACGCTCGCGCTGCGTGATATTCTCCAAGAGAAAAATCCACGAATCATCGCGCTGGGCGGAGGAACCTGGACGATAGCCGCGAACCGGACCTTGACCGCGCTGCACGACTGCGAAACCGTCTGGCTCGATGTGCCTTTCGAACTTTGTTGGCAACGAATCTGCGAGAGTGAAACCGTCCGTCCACTGGCGCCGGATCGCGCCACGGCTGCCGCCAAATTCCATTCGCGCCGCAATGACTATCAGCTTGCTGAGCGAACGATCGCGATCGCCGCAAGTGACACACCTGAAACAATCGTCGAACAAATCCTAAGAGAATTGTGACTCGGCACGTCTTGCCTAACGATTGATCCGGCAGCCGCAAGCGACGCGCGCCTCCCTGGAACATCGGTGGCTTGAAATCAAAACCCGATTATTGAATCGTCCATAGCGTCGCTGCTGCACTAATGCTTCACGATTCATTCTTTTTCCTTTAATCTCACCACGTGGACAAGTTTCGTATTCGCGGTGGTAATCCGCTCAAAGGGCGAGTCACGATTAGCGGCGCCAAGAATTCGGCGCTGCCGTGCATGGCCGCGGCGATTCTCACTTCCGAAACAGTCACCCTTCACAATCTTCCCTACGTTCGCGACATAATCACCATGCGGCGATTATTGGAAGATATCGGCGGGCAGGTGCTGACGCCGGAACTGCGCACGCATAAAATTTCAGCCGCCAACGTTGAACTCATGGCCGCGCCGTACGAGCTGGTCAAAACGATGCGAGCTTCGGTCCTGGCGCTCGGGCCATTGCTGGCCAGGTTCGGCAAGGCGCGCGTGTCTTTGCCGGGCGGTTGCGCGATTGGCGCACGGCCAATTGATTTGCATCTGGCGGCGCTGACAAAGATGGGCGCCGAGGTGTTTCTCGAAGCCGGCGACGTTGTTGCCAGATCGCCCGACGAAGGCCTAAAAGGCGCCGAGATCACCTTCGACAAGATCTCGGTTACCGGCACGGAAAACTTGATGATGGCCGCCACGCTCGCGCACGGAACGACGACGATTCACAATGCTGCGCGCGAGCCGGAGGTGAGAGATCTCGCCGAATTACTCAACAAAATGGGCGCTCGGGTGCGCGGCGCCGGCACGCCGTCGATTCAGATTGACGGGGTCGAAGGTCTCGGCGGCGCGCAACACACGATCATCCCCGATCGCATTGAAACGGGCACCTTCATCGCGGCGGCAGCAATCACCAAAGGCGAGTTGGAAATCAGAGACTGCAATCCTGAGCACTGCAATCGCATCATCGGCAAACTGCGCGAGGTGGGCGTAGAAATTGAAGAGCTGAATCAAAGCACTCTCTACGCGCGGTGTGCGTCGCGCGGCTTGCACGCCGGCGACCTGGTTACCGAAGAATATCCTGCCTTCCCGACCGACATGCAGGCGCAATTCATGACGCTGATGACTCAGGCCAACGGACGCTCGACCATCAAAGAGACGATCTTTGAGAATCGTTTCATGCACGCCTCGGAACTCCAGCGCATGGGCGCGCTGATTCAAGTCAGTCATGACACGGCAATTGTCGATGGCCCGAGTAAATTGATCGGGGCGCGCGTGCAGGCTTCCGACTTGCGGGCTTCCGCGTCTTTGGTGCTCGCCGGATTGGCAGCTGAGGGAGAAACGATTATCGATCGCGTCTATCACATCGATCGCGGTTACGAAAAAATAGAAACCAAGCTCAAAGATGTCGGCGCCGACATCGAGCGTCTGCGCGAATCAGTAACTGCGCCATTAGTAGAGGCTGGAGGTTAGAGGCTGGGGATTTGCTGAGACTATAGCTTCGCAGTTAGAGGGTGCCGGCTGTTGCTTCAAGTCTATGAGAACTCGTAAGGTAGTAACATTAGTAGAGGCTGGGGATTTGCTGAGACTATAGCTTCGCAGTTAGAGGGTGCCGGCTGTTGCTTCAAGTCTATGAGAACTCGTAGGTGGTAAGTTCGGTCAATTCTCTATCCAGCCCCAACCGCTAACAGCTGACCCCTGATCGCAAACCCTAACCTCTAGCCTCTGACCTCCTACCTCTTGTGTTATTATGCGCCCATGACTGAGACAGATTGCCTCTTTTGCAGAATCCTGGCAGGAACTGCGGCGGCCGACGTCGTCTATCAGGACGGTCGCTGCATCGCAGTCCGAGACATCAATCCGCAGGCCCCGACCCACATCTTGATAATTCCGCGTGAGCACATGGAATCGCTCGATGACGCGTCGCAGAAAGATGAATCAATGCTGGGGCATCTGTTGAGAATTTCCGCGCGCGTCGCATACGATCATGGTTTGTCGGACAGCGGCGGCTATCGCACCGTGATTAATACTGGCAGCGGGGCCGGCCAATCTGTCTTTCACCTGCATGTGCATGTGTTGGGCGGCCGCGAGATGACCTGGCCGCCGGGCTGATCGCAGTGTGACACAGACTTCAGTCTGTGTTTTCCAGATTTGACAGCATCACAGACCGAAGTCTGTGCCACTAACAAAAAACGCGCGCCGCATTAACGACGCGCGTTTTTTCATTTACACGATTCCTGACAATTTATTCTTCGTTGTATCGACGACGCGCGGGTGGCGGGGCATCGGTTAGCCGCACCGGAACCGTGGCCTTGCGTCCTTTCCGAATCACATCAACGCTGACGGTGTCGCCGATTTGATGCTTGTCGAGGATGCGATAGACATCGTCGTCCGTCGTAACCTTCTGGCCATCAATGCCAACGATGATGTCGCCGAGTTCGACGTCGCCATCGTCAGTTCGTGACAGACCGCGCAACCCGGCGTTGGCTCCGGCGCCGCCCATGCGCACAGTCCAAACCAAAACGCCGTCTGGCGTCGGCAGCCCCGCCTGCCGGCCAAAGTCTTCTACATTCTTCATCGTGATCGCCAGACTCGGCCGCAGCACCGCTCCGTTCTTGACCAGTTGCGGCACGATTCGTTTGGCGATATTCACCGGAATGGCGAAGCCCACACCGGCCGACGCGCCGCTGGGCGATTCAATCTGCGCGTTGATGCCGATCATGCGCCCGTGCGAATCGAGCAGCGGCCCTCCTGAATTGCCGGGATTGATGGCCGCATCAGTCTGGATGGCGCCTTCGATCAGCCGATTGTTCTCAGCATGAATGGGTCTCTGTAAGCCGCTAATCACGCCGGTAGTCAACGTTCGATCAAGCCCAAAGGGATTGCCAATCGCCAGCACCTTTTGTCCCACGACGAGATGATCTGAATCGCCGAACTGTATCACCGTCATGGGCTCTTTCGGTTGTTCGAGCAGGCGAATCACGGCCAGGTCGGTATCGGGATCCTTGCCTACCACGCGCGCCTGATAGGCCTTCCCACCCGCGAAACTGACAGTCAGTTTTTCGGCATTGGCGATCACGTGGTAGTTCGTCAGGATGTCGCCCTCGGCATCGATAACAGACCCCGAGCCGGCGCCCTCTCGCTCCTGCGCAAATAAACCCGTCCAGTCGCGCACCGTGGTGCTGGATTGAATGTAGACGACACCGGGCGAGACCCCTTTGTAAACTTCGATGTTGTTCTGCTCGTCGGTCGCGAGTGCGGGATCAACGACGGGCGAAGTCGCAGATGGCGCTGCCGAACCAAATGGCTGAAGGTGACTGGACAATTGCTGAACGCCGAGCACGGTGACCGCGGCCAGCAAGGCCGAACCCAATAACATCACCATGATCTGACGCGCTGTTAATCTATACATAATTCTGTATCTCCTGACGCCTAAGTAAGATGCCGCCTAAGCAGTTTACGGTTGCGTAAACCGCATTTGCAAAACGCACCGCACCATACGCAAGTTCCGCTAACTCGCGTCGAGGTTCCAAATTATTTTCTTCTAATTGTTAAGCGATGTTAAGAGAAGAGCGTGAGCAGGGTGTGGGGCGCATTCGTGATGTAGGTGACGACTGCCAGGGGCGTGTGCCAGCCCAGCGCCGATACGCCGGTCGCTGCATGCGCGCACATGACCAGGCAATAGATAACCAGCGCAGCTTGCATGCCGCGGCGAGCCAGCGGCAGATGCGCGCAGCGATACAGCACGTAGGCGGCAAACGCGCCGACCGCCAACTTAGCGAACAGGAATGGACCGTCGCCAATCTTCAGCAACTCATTCATCAGACCGTTGCCCTCACTGGCGACGCCGGCACGGATCCAGATGAGTGTCAATTGCGCGTCAATCCAATTCAGGAAAAACAGTACGAGGCTTTTCGTCAGAGCGCCCATTTGTCAGGAGTGGTCTCCTTCGCTCAAAAAGTTTGTACAGCTCTGCCCTGAGAACTGCGAAACCCCGACTTACCATCGGGGCTCCGCCGTCCGTACGGGAGAAACGATTTCGTTTCGTTGCTGCCCAAATAAAACTTTCAATTGGGGCCGCATTCCCGTGGACGGCACAATTTCGTGAAGTCACGTTGACCGTTCGCAACCCCACGATGCCCACACCGAATTTCTCTTTCGTAACGAAGCCTAATATAGAATAAGGAGCTGAATCAATAAGAATTCGAAATCAGAAGCAGCCCGCAAGATGGATATCTCAATCGCCAAAGCGATTCAGGAAGCGTCGGAGACACTGCGCCTCGCGGCGGTAGACGGACCTCGCCTCGAAGCGGCGTTGCTGTTGGGTCACACGCTGGGCAGTGACCGAGCCTTTCTGATCGCCCACGATGACCAGGCACTTACACCTGAACAGTGGCGCACTTTTAGCGCTTTCGTCTCACGGCGCGCCGCCGGCGAGCCATTGCAGTACATCACCGGTCACCAGGAATTCTTCAAGCTCGATTTCGAAGTTACACCCGACGTCTTGATACCGCGGCCGGAAACTGAGCTGATCGTGGAAGCAGTGCTGGAGCTATTTCCGCACGACGTTGAATTCCGCTTCGCCGATGTCGGCACGGGCTCAGGATGCATTGCGATTTCGATTCTGCACGAGCGGCAGCAGGCGCAGGTTGACGCAATCGACCAGTCTGAGCTGGCGTTGCGAGTCGCGGAGAGGAACGCGAAAAGGCACACCGTTGCCGATCGTTTCCATCTGGTTCACGGCAATCTTTTTCAAGGACTTGCTCAAGACCAATTATTCGAGCTGGTTTTATCGAACCCACCATACGTGCCCGACGGTGAATTGGACGGTTTACAACGCGAGGTAAGACGGGAACCGCTCGCGGCGCTGGCGGGCGGGACGGATGGGTTAGACGTGATTCGGCGATTGCTGGGAGAAGCGCCGAAACATCTACACCCGCGCGGCTACTTAATTTTTGAGTTCGGGATTAACCAGGAAGCAGCTCTGCGTGAAGCTGTCGAGGAAAGTATCTGGGAGCTAATTGAGATTCGGGCTGACCTGCAACAGATTCCCCGCACAATCGTCTTGCGGAAAAGATGAATCAGCCGGTCGCCGGCGAAACGACTGACGACCTGCGCCGGCTCTTACGCCACATCCCGACACCTTCCCGCGTCAGCCGGTAAATCTGACGGCGATTGGCCAGAACCTGTTTGGCCCACGCGCGCTTACCAAATTGCGGAAAGTATATGCCGCGGAAAAGCATCCGCATCGTCATGTGCATGAGACGATCGCCGATGGGTTTGTCTGCCAACGAGGCCAAAGCTTGTTCCGTCCGTTCGGGGCTGTAGGAAACCATCCAGGCCTTGGTCAACTCTTCATGCGTCTGCGGAATCGTCATCTTCAGCGGCGTGTTGGCCATCTGATACGGCGCAAACTCCAGCCAATGCTTCGGCCGGGTCAGACGCCCATCCTTCTTTAGACGTTCATAAAGCGGCGTCGAGGGAAATGGTGTGAGCTGGCCGAAAACGGGCAAGCCGGCCGGCCATGATTCAATTGCCGCCAGCGTTCGATCCGCAACTCCCGGAGTGTCGTTGTCCAAACCAAAAATGAATGAAGTTACCGCATAGATTCCGCGCTGCGCGAGACGATGCAGGACCGGGGCGTACTCATTTGGCTTATTGAAACTCTTGGCGACATCCGCGAGGTTCACCGGGTCGATCGATTCCATGCCGATGAAAACCCAACGACAGCCGGACTCGGCCATCAGATCCACCAGTTCTTCGTCGCGCAAAAGATTCGCGCTGATTTGCGCCAGCCACGGCAATTGAGCATTCGCGGCAATAATGTCGCGCAAGAGCGCTTTCGTCCGCTTGATACTGATCGCAAAGTTGTCGTCGATGAAGAAAACCATCACCTGGCTCTTGGATTTTCGCGCCCGTCGCTTGAGACGCAACAACTCTTCGACGATGCTTTCGTTGCTCCGGAAGCGAATCGAATCGCCAAAGAAGCCAGTGACCGTGCAGAATTCACAACCGTAGGGACAGCCGCGACCTGATTCGATTGGGATCAGGTGCAGTGAACGCCAGCCCGTCTTATAACGCTCCAGCAGCGGTCGCACCGATTTGGGAATCATGTCGAACTGTTCGAGTTCCATGTTTTCCCAGGGAATATTCGGGTACGGTGTCAGCGACGGCTTTCGTTCCTTGCCGTTTTCGTCAACCGGTTTGTAGATTTCTTTGAGTTCACCTCGGACGACGTCTTCAACGATTCGCGGCCAGGTCTCGTCGGCTTCACCGAGCGCAACCGCGTCGCAGTGCCGCGGCCCGCCGTCGCGCCCCAACGCTTCATCCGGCAGCTCCGTCACGTGCGGGCCACCCATGACCACCGGAATACCGGCCGCCCGGATAGCATCGGCGACTCGATAAGCTTTCGCGATCATGCGCGTCATCGCGCCGATCCCGACCAGACCGATGTTTTCTTTTTTGAGGTAGGCGATCAGCTCGGCATCTCCGAGTGGCTTGGCGTTGCCATCGATCAACAAGACTTCATGTTCAGGCGGCGTGAGCGCCTTCAACAAGAACATCCAAAGGTGCGGCATGAAGTTCCGCGTGACGCCATTGTCTGGGTTATACAGAAGAATTCTCATGTATTGATTTGCGGCAATCCGGCGCCGCGACGATGCGACCTCGTAAACCGTATCACGAGACGCTCCAAGAAACCGTCAGCGACAACGCGATGAACAAGACGGGCACCGCGCCTTCAAGAGTGTGCGGACTATACCACAAGTGCGCCACCGTACACAGTGGAAATCGCAATCCGGTCACCTTTGATCGCGCATTTTTACTAGTCCTATCTCCAAAACGTGCTAACACCCTTCCGATTATTGTGCTTGGCAGGGTTGGCGGCAGGTGCTAGAATCCGCCGCGTTAACGTAAGTTTTCCTCAAGGTATCGGGAGGCCCTCGTTGGGATCACCAAAGATTGTTCTAACCGCTTCCTCCAGTGAAGCGAGTGAGTGGCGTCACAGCATCTGGCAACAAATGCTGTCAGCAACCATTCCCGCGAAATTTGGCCACAAGTGGATCAGCCCCGAATCTCTGCAGAACGAATCGTGGCCGGACGGTCGCGCCAAGTACGTGCCCAACGGCCTGCGCATGGTCGAGACGCTGCTCCTGCGCGAATACGCGGAGGAGGATGTCGTCGTCTGCTACGGCGATCACCTGGAGAAATTTGTCGGCCCCGAAACCAAAGTCCTCGCCATTCACGCACATAATCCCCTGGGGATTTCGTACGCGACCGATGTCTATTCAAAGATTGCCGGCAAGAACCTGATTCCGCTGAATGCGGCCGAATTTCTCAAGATCGTCAAACATCCGGTAATCGAGAAATTTCGCCCGAAAATCGTCATCGGTGGTCCGGGAGCGTGGCAGCTCGAGCGCGCTGAGCGCCTGGATGAATTCAATGTCGATTACTTGATCGACGGCGAAATTGAACGCGCATTTAGCGATCTGTTCAAGCGCATCATGGCCGGCGATCCGACGCTGGAACGAATTGTCAAAGTACCGAAGTCGATGCAGCCGACCGTCGAAGAGATTCCCGTCGTCAAGCATCGCTCAACCTTTGGGGTCGTCGAGATCACCCGCGGCTGCGGTCGCGGCTGCCAGTTCTGCGGTCCGGCCACCAAGGTGGGACGCTCGTTCCCGATCGAACACATCATGGAGAGCGTGCACGTCAACGCTCGCGAAGGCGCCACCGAGATCATGCTGGCGACTGAGGACATGTTCCTCTACGAGCAACACACGAATTTCGAAACCAACGTACCGGCGCTCGAAAACATGTTGCGTAGCGTCAAGAGCGTTCCCGGAATTGAAACGCTGCAAATGTCGCACATCACGATGGCGCCGGTCGTCAAAGATCCTTCGATCGTCGAACGTCTGACGCCGCTGATCGTCCCCTTCTCGCACGTGCAACATAAGGAATCAACCGCTCCGGAACACCGCATGACCGATCCCATCATCGGTCTGGAAACCGGCAGCTCGCGGCTCTTCGATATCTTCATGAAGGGTAAGGCTTATCCCTACAAACCCCGCCAATGGCGCGACGTAGTGCTGAAGGGAATGGAAACTCTGAACAAGCACAATTGGTTTCCGTTCTGCACCTTCATCATCGGCCTGCCGGGAGAGACTGACGCGGACACGAAAGAATCTCTGAACCTGCTCTACGATTTGCGCGACGCCAAGGGAACTTTCGTACCTACCTTCTTTGTGCCGCTGGAAGATACCCGCATGCAGAAGAAGGACGGGGCCAAACTGATCGAGATGACCGATCTCCAGTGGGAGTTTTTCTACACCTGCTGGAAGTACAATTTGAACTTCTGGCACGGCGGCGGCACCGCGAACATGAAGTTCTCGTTAGGCGTGCCGATCTATTACTACATGCTCGGCCGCAAGCTCTTCGGCAACGGCATCAAGTATCCACTCTATCGCTTTGCCGGCGTGCCCGATCGATTCATGCGCAAGCACCTTTACCTGGACTTTACCGGACACAAGCGCAGCAAGGACGTGATGCGCGCGCCGGTCGATGAACTTCTTCCCGGCTTTAAGACCGTTCGCGATCAAGGCTTGAATATGGTCGATGCCACGCAGCTGCATCACCTTGGATCAGGTATGGCCGCAACGGCTGGAGCGGAACCAATCCAGATCGCCAGCTAATAAAATGAGCCGCGAGTTGTTGACGATTCTTCGCCCTGCAACAACCGCGGCTCTTTTTCTGCTCGCCCTCCTGACCATCTCCTGCAGCAATTCGCTCTTCAAAGTAAAGCCCATCAGTGAAATTCCCGCGATGCCCGCGTCGGCGGCCAGCGTGAACGTCGGGTCGCTTTCTTTTCGCGCCTCGCCGCTGCTGACTGACGAACAAACGCAGGAGCTGTTTGAATCTAATCTGCAACTCGCCGGGCTGCAGCCGGTTCGCCTGGAAGTCGTTCACAACAGCGGCGAACCAATCGAGATGAAGAAGTTGAAGTTTCGTTTGACCGACTCAGCCAACACCGAGTGGAAGCTGATTAGCGCGAAGCAGGCAATCTCGCGGATTCTTAAAGCAAACAAAATCAAACTCTATAATCCGAATTCACGGAAGGAATTTGAGAAGGAATTCCGAGCCTATGAATTCAACGTCAAGGATCCGATCACGCATGCCGAAGGCAAGCGCCAGGGCTTATTGATTTTTCAATCGGCCGGGAAAGAGCCGGTGGCCTCGCCTAAGGACCTCACGCTTACCGTTCAAGGTCTCGCCCAACCTGTCGCGTTGAAGCTGAACTAGGAAGTGGCATTGCAAATTGAAAAGTGAAAAAGCAAATTTCAAATTGGCACACAGATGGTCAATCCAACTCGGCGCCGATGCTTTTCGATTTGCAGTTTTCATTTTGCAATTTTGCAATTTTCAATTTTCTTAACTTTCCTTCTGTAACCGCGCACTGACGCATTAGACTTTTCCCTACCCGTTTTGTACGCTCTCGCGTCCCCCAATTTCATCATCAAGGAAGGTAATAATCATGGCTCCAGAAGCTCAAGCCGGGAAGCAACCTACTCCGGCGCTATTATTCGACACATTCAACGCGTTTCAGCGGACGCAGGCCCTCAAGACCGCCATCGAAATTGAATTATTCACCGCGATCGCCGAGGGGAATACGACGGCGAAGGCGGTGGCGCAACGTTGCGGCGGCACCGAACGAACCATTCGCATCCTCTGCGACTTCCTCACCATTATGGGTTTTCTCACCAAGCAAGGGAGCGAATACGCACTGACTCTCGATTCCGCCACGTTTCTCGATAAACGTTCGCCGGCCTACATGGGCACAGTCAGTGAATTCATTCTCTCGCCTTACATTAAGGACAATTTCGATCGCCTGACTGAGACCGTACAGAAGGGTGGCTGCGTCAGCGATTCAGCGCTGGAACCCGATCATCCGATGTGGGTTAGATTCGCGCGCGCGATGGCGCCGATGATGGCCATGCCGTCACAGCTGATGGCCGAACTTGTCGATCCAAAGAAAGATCAGAAGCTGCGCGTGCTCGACATCGCCGCCGGTCATGGCCTGTACGGCATCGCGTTCGCCAAGCAGAATCCGCAAATCGAAATCACCGCGGTCGATTGGCCTAACGTGCTGGAAGTAGCCAAAGAGAATGCCGCGGCCGCCGGCGTATCAGATCGCTATCAAACCAAACCCGGCAGCGCTTTCGATGTTGATTACGGAACCGGGTATGACCTCGTGCTACTGACAAATTTCCTGCACCACTTCAACAAGGCGACGTGCGAGACGCTTTTGCGGAAAGTGCACGCGTCGCTGGCCGACGGCGGCCGGGCGGTGGCGCTTGAATTCGTTCCCAACGATGATCGGATTACACCACCGCAGGCTGCGGCCTTCTCGATGCAGATGCTCGGCGGCACCCCCAGCGGCGACGCCTACACGTTTGCTGAATTAGAGCAGATGGCCCAGAACGCAGGTTTCACGCGCAGCGAGATCCATGAGCTGCCGCCCACAATCGAGCGCGTTGTCATTAGCTATAAGTAACGCGACCAACGTTTGACTATGGAGTGCGCCGACTCGTCGGCGCTTTCCTCCCTGCAGAAAAGCGGTGACAAGTCACCGCACTCCAAATAAGGCCTCGGCAGTGCAAGCTTCTGCCTGATCAACCGCAATGTTGCGCTTCTGAACGGCACGCGAGCGCCTCAGACCCGTGACGGAGCGCCTCGGAGCCTCATCGATGCGGCTCAGGAACCTCAACCGTGCGCCTCCGAGCCGCAATGATGAGCTTCCGAACCGCAAGCGTGCGCCTCAGAGGTGCAAAGATGCGCCTCAGAACCTCATCGATGAGCCTCTGAGGCGCAACCGTTCAGGAGCTAACTACTCTATCTCCAAGGTTTAGCGCCGATGAACGCCCTCGGCGGGCCGGGGCAGTAGCCCGACCGTCAGGGAGGGCGCATTGGGCGCCGTTTGAACGCTCCTAGGGGTGGGGCTAGTCCCCCGACTGGCCATCTTGGACCCGCATGGAGACTGCAATTGGCGTCAGATCTTGTCCCGGCGACTTTGCCGCAGCACCCCGCGGTAAGCCTCTGGCTTACCGGTAGGGACCCTCGTTAATAATTGCGGCTACGCCGCCGTCTGAGGCATAGCCTCGACGAAATGTTGAAGCACCTCCCCGGAAAGGCAGAGCCTTTCCGCACTGTGCTGCGGCAAAGCCGCCGCTCCTGGTCACACACGCAAAAGAATCAGCACGCGCGGAGGCGTGCGTACCCACGCTGCGCTCGCTCGCCCCGAAAGATTGGATTGTCCGAAATTGCCCTCTCCCGCTGGGAGAGGGTTGGGTGAGGGTCTGAGTGTTGGCAACTAGCTGGGTGGTTTCTTTTGCGAGAGGCGAGTTTGCTCAATTCAGCAAACTCGTCTCTCGCATTCTTAAGATTATCTGCTCCCCATCGTAAGCCGTCATCCCCACCCTTCTTCCAGGGTGAGAAAGGAGCAAATCATCTCACGCGCTTCATCCACCACTACCAGGTGGCGTGGGTGTGCTGCCACCGCTGCCGCCTTTCTTGAACCGTTCCCCGAGTTCATCCGCCAATCCCTTCAAACCCGGTTCCGTCTTCGCCGCCGTCTTAACGTAATCATAAGTCTGGGTTGCTTGGCGGAACGCCTCGCCGCCGACGGCCATCCGCGTGTCGTCGATCTGTTCCGCGACTTGATTCGCGAGCGTCGTCAGTTCGGTGAGCACCGCAAACAGATCGACGTCTCTCTGAAAAGCCGCGCGGTCGAAAGAGCCGGGAAAGATGTTCGGATTAGCCTGCGCGCCGGACAAGGCTTTGGTAACAAACGTCAGACTGTCCGAGCCCGTCTTCGCAATCGACTTTCTTTCGTCGTTGGTCAGATTAACGAGGAACGGAAGCTTCGCCTTAATGGTCGCAAAGGCGTCCTTGATGTCTTGTAAATCCGCCGCAGACACGGAAGCATCAATATTCGGAAATGTCATAATTTTTCTCCTGTTGCTGTGGGGCACAGGGGCTCCCCGGTTGATGTTTAGAGTGGATGCGAGGCGACAGGCGGAAATTTATGCCTGAGTGCGACGGGCGTCAAGAGTTATTTGTGAGGAATGTTGCGACATGTTCGATTCCGGCTAGCGACAGTCAGGAAACGATCCGTTCCCTATGGAGTGCGCCGACTTGTCGGCGCTTTTCTGTGAGTGGTGGTCCGCGAGCGGCCACTCGAAAATAGCCCACCCATTCATGGGTGGGTTACGAAGCGATAAACCCACGGAGTCCGTGTAACGGACGACTGATAATCCAGGGCCGCGCGTCATGATTCAGCCGTCCGCTTCACGGACTTGCGATCTCTTCATTTCTTGATCCCAGCGCTGAAGCGCTGGGCTATTTCCACACCGTCCGCTACGCGGACGACGAGCTGACGCGGTCGTCAAGAATTTGTAGTGCGCCGGCAGAGCGAAGCGTCGACGGCGCTTTGGATTGTCTGCCGATTCGACAAGACCACGCCGACACTTTCGATCGATTGTCGGGCGATCCAAAGCGCCGTCGCCGTCCCGATAAATCGGGCTCTGCCGGCGCACTCCAAATATCGATCGTTTATGACTGGGAGTTGGTGATTTGCTGCGCTTGTCGTTGGAGAATTGCGAGAACTTGTTCGGCCGCACGTAACCGCGGATTCGGTGCGCTCATCTTCCTTGCCTTCGTTGATTTTTGCGAACTACGGAGACTTCACCCGCCGTGGCCGACCCTGCCGTCGCCTGATGTAACCTTCACGAGTTCTCACCGCCACGTTCGGACGCTTGACTCGCACTTTGAGATGGCGAAGACCGGGCTCGTCTGTCTGCGGCGGCCGGTAACCGAGACTGTATTGGCTGCGCAAATCTTCCAGGACATTTCCCACCGCCACCAGCAGATCTGCGCGCGTGGTCCAGTCGAAGATTTCACCGCCGCCGGCTGCGGTAATTTTTTCGAAGACGCCTTTTCTGGGATCCGCCGGCGCGTGGCCAATCTGGATCGCCGGAGTCGGAAAAATTCTGGGCGCTGCCGGAGGCAGGTCACCAATTATCTGCTCGGTCTTATAACGGATGGGATAGACCAGCCCCCAACTCTCCTGGGCCAGTTGCATGGCTTCCTTGCCGAGGTCATCGACTCGCTTCTTCATCGCTCGCACATCCCGGCCGGCGCCCGTGTCAACCCCATCGGTAAACATAATGATGGCGACCCTGTCGTCGGTGCCTTCAAAGTGAGTGAAACAGTGCTGGAAGGTTTCCCAGAGAAAAGTGTTCGCGTCTCCGACGCGATAGCCCGAGTGAAAGATGGTGGGCGTCACCGGCTGGGGATGCGGCTCGGCCTCAAGCTTCTCGATGATGTCTTTGGCTTGTTCCTTTTTGATCCAGCCGGACAATTGCTGCAAATCGGTGGCAAAGGCGACGACGCTAACCTGATCGTCCGGGTGCAAGCTGCCGAGCAAAGTGTACGCGCCTTGTTTGACGGTGGGCAGGACCGCCTCCATGCTCAGGCTCAGATCAAAAACCAGGACCAGTCGCAGAGGTACCTCTTCAGCCCTGAAGTGGGTTATCTCCTGCCGGGCACCATCTTCGAAAACCTCGAAGTCGTCCTTAAGCAACCCGCTGACGCGCCGGCCGTCGCGGTCCCTCACGACGACGTTAAGATTGACGAGCTCGGTCTGTACTTTGATGACATCCTGAGCAGCGGCTGGGAATCCGGCCGCGATGATGCAGGCGATCGCGAGGACTACAGGAACCACGCCCCGCCCGCGCAATATTTCCATTGCAAACCTCCAGGATTGAAAGCCTCGGTCTACCCGCTTGAGAAGGAATCGCGCGGTTTGATGCATGAGACCGCCTGACGGATCGCAAGACTCAAGCAAAACGTTCGATCGATTTGCCGAATTGGTGAATTAATCTTGGATTGAATTCAAAAGGTGGAGTCGCGCCCTATTCATTTCCGGAATGAGATTGCCGGCAAGTCCCGGCATCTTCGAAATGGCGGCGGCAATCTGGAAGGTCAGGCGAGGCTTGTTGTCGAACCAGGCATTCATCTCGACTGAAGCCTGAATCGGATTTCGCCAGTGTTCGCGGAGCGCGTCAAGGAATGCGCCCGGCTTAAATAAACGTCGCGGAATCGAAAACGACAGGGTTTCCGCATGACTCATTCCGGCGCCGAGTCCCCATTGCTTGAGGACTGCCGGCATCAGCCAAGCGGGCAAATCTTTCGCAGACTGCGTCACTGGAGTGTCAGACACGTCAGCGCCCAACAATTGATGCGCCAGACCGATGACGCCGGCAATCCAATCGGCGTGCTTACGCTTACCTCGAAGACAACGATCCCAATCGAAATTCTCGCTGCGCGTTTCAACCATCAAAGCAATATCGCAAAGCCACAACGGGCGCCAGCCGCCGTGAAATAAGAAATGCAGGCAGATGAATCTTAAGTGATCTTCATCGCAGGGAACTCGCGCGTCGATGTCGGCAAGCTTGATTAGTTTTGATTTCGACCACACCTCGTCAAACGATCTTTCATATTGCGGATAAAAGAAGTCGTGAGGCTCGACGCAGTATTGGTGATCATCGGAAGGCAACACGTCATAGAGCGTACGCAAATCTTCGGGGCGCACCCACAAATCAATGTCGCCGTGAGGGCGCAAACCCGCTTCCGGATAGAGTCGGGCCAGCGCCCATCCTTTGAAGAGGATCGGTTCGATGCCGGCCGCGCGCGCCCGTTTGAAAATATCAGCCGTGTTGATTTCGTGGAGCGCGGCTTCGATTGAGTGCTTGCGATACGCGTCCTGCAGGCAGAGCCGCTGAGGCGCGGTCTCGACGTCGCCCGCCCGCAGGCGTCGCCAGGCCAACGCGCCGGCGCCGGTTCTCAAAAGAACGTCGGTAACCGTGGAGAATTCATCAGGTGAAATCGACAGAGGTTCAGGGATGAGCCGCCAGGCAGTTCTCAGCGATTGGGCAACCAGGCTACCTTTCGCACTGAACTCTTCTTCCAGAAGGTGATTCAAACTCGATTCCCTAAACGATCGTCATTCCCAATCAAGCGCACCTGCATCTTGTTGCGCCCTGGGGCACGCAAGTTCCGCCGCCCACACAGGGATTGCCGCCACATCCGCCGGGATCGTTCTGTCGCCTGGCTATACATGCAGCACTGGTGATCGTGGTAGCAGCCGACGCTGCGGTGGGCGCTACAATAATCGTGATCACGGGCAAGGCGATGGCCGCAACCAACCCGGCTTGCATCACCTGACGGCGAGTTATGGTTACTGAAGATTTTGGCCGCGCGGCGTTCACCGCGAGCAGGTGGGATTTTTCAAACTGATCGAGCGCCAGCCAGACGATTCTCTGATCAACTGGAGACCCGTAACGATTTTCGAGTTCCGCGGTTAGATCCTCGATCGTGTTCCGGCCGTCGCATTTCTTCCAGACAACTGCGGCTGTCTCGTTCAAACACAGGGCTTTGTGTCGCTTGAGATCATAGATCAGCAGCTCACCCGGAATCGCCCGCGTAACCAGATCATGCGTGCGGGCCAAAGGTTTGATGTCGTCGCCAAACCGCGTGATGCGCTGCCTTGTCATAATTCGTAGCTGGTGTAGTAGCCCGAATAGTAGTCATCAGATTGCAGGTCGGCATAATTCAAAACCACGCCACAGATCGTCGCACCCATCGACTCGATTCGTTCCTTCACCCGCCTGACTACTTTGCGTGAGCTGCGTTGACTGTGGACCACCAGCACCACGCCATCGACAAACGTAGAGAGGATGCTGGCATCGGCGAAGGAACTGGCCGGCGAAGAATCGATGATTACGTGGTCAAACATCTTCGCGCACTCCTGAAGCAGCAGCCGCATTTTTGGTGAACCCAGACAGTCTGCGGGATTAGCGGGCGCGGGTCCGGCGGTAATCATCTTAAGGTTGGGAAAAGGTTGATGCGTCACGATAAGCGACTCAAATTCAGTTTCTCCGGACAAATAAGTCGACAACCCGGTCGAATTCGAAATATTGAAATGACTGTGGAGCCTTGGCCTCCGCAGGTCGCAGTCCAGCAACAACACTCGCGCTCCGCTTTGGGCCAGGGCCACGGCAGTATTGATGGCGGTAGTGGTTTTTCCCTCGAACGGACTGGCTGAGGTTACCAGCAACGTTCGCGGAGACCCTGGGGCGCTAAATAACAATGAGGAGCGCAGATGACGAAAGGCTTCTGCGGTCGGCGAACGCACATCATCGGTTAAAGCCAGCGCGCTATGTGATCGCGATTTCCGAAACCTATTAAGACCGGCGCGCCGCAGGCTTTTGCGCTCGGCGCCCGAACCGACGGGAATAACCGCCAACGTCGTCAGATCAGTCCAATACATAATGTCGTCCGCGGTTGTGAGATTCGTCTCGAAGTGGTTCATGAGAACCGCCAATCCAAGACTGCCGAGCAGCGAAATCATGAAGGCGATTCCAATCTTGTTCATCCGCGGCGGCCCGACCGGTTCGGCCGGGACGACCGGCGGCGTAACAATCCCGAGATGAGGCGATTTGTCTACCGATTTCACCTGCATCTCAGTCTGTTTCTGAAATAGCATGTTATAGACCTGGCGGTCCGTTTCGATCTGCTGATTCAGGCTCGCCAGCTGGACCTCGTCCTGTGTTTGATTATTCGCGGTCCCTTGCTCCTTGAAGTAAGCTTCACGCAATTTCGCTTCGCGCGCAGCGGCGCCGTCCAGTTTCGACTTCAGCGAATCGATCGCGTCCTGCCAACTCCTGGAAAGCTCTGCCTGGATTTGGCCGATCTCAGCTTCGACCTTCTTAACTTCGGGCCACTCTGCCGTGTAGACCTCCAGCAAAGACGCGCGCTTCTGTTCTAATTGACGCAGATTCCTGCGCATGTCGCGGACTTCATCCGTATCGCGAAGTCCCGATAAGGTGGTGGAGTTGTCCGCTATCCTGGCCGACGTATACGTCGCTTCCAGGGTCTTACGATCATTTTCGGCCTCCAGTAATTGCGAACTCAACTTGCTCAGCCGATCAGTGGTCAGGTTTCTGCCTTCACCCTTCTCCAACGGCAGGTTGTGGCTCCGCAAATAATTCAGCCGCTCATCTTCCTCCTGTTTGACCTTCATCTGGAGTTCGGCAATTTGCCGGGCCAGAGTCTCAGCGGCTAATTGTGAACCTCTCGTTTCATAAGCACCGGTGTCAGTAACAAAAGTCTTTGTCAGCGTGTCTACGATCTGCATCGCGAGCAGCGGATCGGTATGGGTCATCGTCACAGACACCAGAGTGGTTTGTTCTACGGGCTGGACCTTCAACCGCGAGAGCACCCCGGCAACGTATGGCTCGAGAGCAGTAATTTTTTCGGGAGTCAGCTCCCTCACGTCTGCAGTGGCAGCCGCCGGCAAGTTAGCATCCAACAAGGTTGCAGACCGTCTGCCAAGCAAGGCTCGAAAACGAGTGAGTAGACCTTCAGCACCTGATTTGAGGAATTCAGGCCGACTCGGCAAATCCAGCTGTAAAACAACTTTGCGAATTAACTGGGGGTTCTTCAGCAGCTGTGTCTGCGTGTTCTCGTAATCGTAATCGTGGTATTTGCGGATGACCGCGCCGGTGCTATCGGCTAAGACGATGTCCTCGGGATCCAACTGCAGCGTCGCGGTAGATTCATACATTGACGGCAGGCTCAACGAGTAAAGCGCCACCAGCGACGTCGCGACTACGACAATGGTCAAAATCAACCACTTTCGCTTCAGCAGTATCGAAAGATACTCGCGCAGCTCCCGATCTTTGCCGGGTGGCCTGGGCGTAAACGTTAAGTCCTGAAGTGATTTGTTTGAGTTGCTAGAGATTGTTGCCAGGCTTGTGTCAGGTGTACCCATTCAGTGTCCTTGGGGGGAAAATTTGGGCGACTGAGACTGAGGGCAATTCGATTGTAGTGAACGGCCGACAAGTTTGGCAATAACTTTTTAGTACTATTGAGGCTCGTAAATACTGCATCTTCTAGGCTTATCAGCTTGCAACATACGGCACAGTGCCGATCTAAGCGTGCGTCTAGTTCAGGCTAACGGTCAGGATTTCTCGCGCACGAGACGCATGGTGAGCGTGACGGCGTCACAATCGAGAGTAAGTAAGGCCGGTTTGACCCTGATACTTGCCACCACGATCCTCGTAAGAAGTGTCGCAGGCTTCGTCTGATTCGAAGAAGAGCACCTGTCCGATGCCTTCGTTGACGTAAACACGGAGAGGCAGATCTGCCAGATTACCCAGCTCAATCACCAGACGCCCGACCCAACCGGCTTCGAGCGGAGTCGTGTTTACAGCCAGACCGGCGCGCGCGTAGGTGCTCTTGCCCATGCAGATGCCGGTGACGTTGCGAGGCATTCGGAAGGTTTCGACGCTGACCCCGAGCGCGTAAGAGTGCGGCGGCATCAGATAATACTTCGAGCCGTCGTCGGTGGATCGCAGGGGCGGTTCGATCAGTGAATCTTCATCAAAGTGTTTTGGATCGATCTCGCGCCCGTGAATTGGTGAGAAGACCCGAAATCCATCGTCGGCCAAACGCATGTCGTATCCGTAACTCGAAGCCCCGGCAGAGATGATGCGACGTCCTTCAACCTGACGCACCAGCTGTGATTCGAAAGGATTGATAAGTTGCGCCTCTTCGCACATGCGGCGAATCCAACGATCTGATTTAACTGTCATGATGATTCGTAAGCGCTTTACGGTTTAGGATCAGAGCGCGCCAGCATACAACACGAGTAGCGCAACTTGCTAACCTGGTTCAGACTGATTCGAATGCAACTCATCGTGCTCGGTTCCGGCACCGCAATCTTTCATCCGCGACGCGCTGCGGCCGGATTTTGGTTGCAAACAGATAGCGGATCGATCCTCCTCGATTGCAGTGCCGATGTGCCGCACCGGATGGCACAGGAGAGACTTGACTGGGTCAATCTCGATGTGATCTGGATTAGCCATCTACATCTCGATCACTGTGCCGGTCTCGCCCCTTTTTTGTTTGGCATCAAATGGGCAAAGGGCGTCGAGCAGCGTCAGAAACCACTGAAGATATTCGGCTGCCAGGGTATCGAGAAAATGCTGAAAGCGATTGACGACAGTCATCGTTATAAGCTGTTTGAGCAGCCATTCACTCTTGAGATTCACGAGATTCAGCCAACCGCCGGCAGCGAAAGTCACGACCTATTTCCCGGCCTCCGCATTGAAACAATCGCCACGCCACATCGGGCTGAGAGTTTGGCTATTCGGGTCACCGACAGAACTGGAGCGACACTCGTTTACAGTTCTGACACAGGATATTCAAGTGACTTAGGGGAATTCGCGCGGGATGCAGACCTGCTTATTTTGGAGTGCTCTTTCTATCGAGACAAACCGACTCCGAAGCATCTCGAACTCAGCGACGCGCTGCAAATTGCGCGAGTCGCCCAACCACATCGATTGCTCCTCACGCATCTCTATCCGCTTTGGGACAACCTTGATTTGGAAGCTGAAGCGATGAAGCTTTGGAACGGACAAACGATCGCCGCGCAGGATGGTTTGCGACTCGAAATCAAGAAAAAGGGCGCCGACAAGTGACTCGTCAGCGCCCGCAAATGAAGTACCTAAACAATTGGTCACTACCCAAACCGCTGGCGATACTCACTCGAAATGATGAAAGCTTTGACCATCTCAGCAGCAAGGTAATTTCCGCCGAACTGATTCAATTTGTTTAGCCAAAAGTTGTAGCCGGTTAAGTCAGCATCAGGGGCTGTATTCGGATCGCGCCGCAGATAGCCGAAGTATTCCATCAAAATGAAGGCCGCGTTACGTTCCTGCTGCCGGAAAAGTTGAATCGCCGGCCACCTCCAACAAGACCGCCGAGCGATTCATGCTCGCCGTATTCAGGGCTGTCACCAACTTATCTTTGGCTGCCGGCGGAGGCGCGATGCCGGCATTCTTGGGGGTTGACTGGACCGCCAATGGCAAGATCATCTACACCGCGATGATCTCAAATAGCTCGACCATCTGGATGATGGATGGTGACGGATCGAACGCCAGAGAATTGACGCCGCCGGGCTCTGCTGATTCAGTGCCAAGCGTCACCGGTGACGGCGGGTTCATCGTCTTCGAATCAAATCGCAGCGGTAGCAACCAAATCTGGCGAATGAATATTGACGGGACCAGTCCGAAACAACTTACGAATTGCGGTCTGAACTATCAACCACATGCTTCGCCAGACGGAAAACGGGTGGCCTATGTTTCAGACTGCAATTCAGACGGCTTGTTATGGCGGGTGCCGATCGAGGGCGGCGAGCCCAAACGCCTGACAGACAGACCAGTGTCCTGGCCATGGGTCTCTCCTGACAGCAAATGGATAGCGTGCGAATACTGGGTCACCGGCGAAAAGTCTCAGCTGGCGATTCTGCCGATCGATGGCGGCCCGCCGGCAAAATTTTTCGACTTACCTCCGCTGGCCAATTTTCGATATGGCATCCGATGGACTCCCGACGGGGCGGCGGTCAGTTATCGCGATTGGGGCCGGGGGCTCTGGCGGCAACCGATTGATGGCGGACCCTTACAACAGATTGCGGGCCCGCCGGACGAAAAGATTTTCAGTTATGGCTGGTCGCGAGACGGCAAACTGCTCGCGTTCACCCGCGGCGTCGAGATGCGCGATGTCGTGCTGGTCACAAATCAACCCTGATCGAGGTCAGCGTCGCGACTGTCATCCCGCTCTACTTTCTCCTATCCGGCAAACTCCAGGGATGAATACGCGCATCGCAAGAAACCTATGGGGCGCGTCCTGACATTCGTTTTCGTGCTGACGGGCATCGTGATGGCTGCGAGTCAGACAAGGAATGATTCGCGGTTATTGGAAACTGGCGCGGCGGCGAAAATTTCAAATCCCGCGGATTCGAAGCAGCTTTCGATCGTCACCTACAACATTCGCTGGCGAACGGGCGACGAGTTGAAGCAGATTGCCGCATGGCTGAAGGCGAAGCACCCCACCGTGATCGCACTCCAGGAAGTGGATCGCTCAAAGAAACGAACCAACAAAACCAACAACGCGCGAGCCCTGGCTGAGCAATTGGGTATGTACTACGCGTGGGCCGCGCCGCCCCTGCCGAGGACGAGCAAAGAGAAGGAAGAGGAGACCGGTGTCGCACTGCTGAGTCCTTACCCGTTGAGTGAGGTCTCGCGTCTGGTTCTGCCGCACGCAGGTCCGAGGGGTCGTTGGCGCGTCGCGTTGGGTGCGACGGTGAAAATTGAAAAGGTAGACGTGCGAGTCTATTCGGTTCATGCCGAGACGCGCATCCCAATCGATCAGAAGATCGATCAGTTTCGCGCAGTGCTCGATGACCTTAAACGCTTTCCGAAATCGACACCGGCAATTGTGATGGGGGACTTCAACAGTTGGGAGCCGGCCACGGTCAAGCGAGTCCGCCAGTTGTTTACGGACGAGGGATTCGCGACTCCGTTCGCCGACAAGGATGAAACCTTCAAACGGAACGCCATTCTGTTCGACCTAACGCTCAAGCTCGATTGGGTCTGGCTGCGTGGCCTGGAAACAACCGCGTCAGAAATCGATCGATCGATTACCCTTTCCGATCATTTTCCGCTATGGACGAGCGCATCGTGCAACGCACGTTCTAATGTGAACTGACCGTAACGTTGTTTGCTGTCAGCGAATTTCCAGTAGCGCGCTGGAGATCCGCAATCGCCTTATTCAAATCAGTCTGCGCCCGCAGTTCGTTCCCGCGCGCCACGGCCAAGGCCGTCTGCCGTTCAAGCACCAGGAATACAGTTGATTGGCCCGCGTCGAGTTTGCGCTTTTCGCTTTCGTATTGCTGTTCAGCCGTCGATCGCGCTACCGCGGCGGCCCGCAAACGCGCCCCAGTCGTGCTCAGCGTTTGCAGTGAGTTCCGCACTTCGACCTGAATTAATTGCTCGAGCTGCTCGCGCTGCGTCGCAATACGCTTGCCTTCAACCAGCGAGTGGCCCAGCAATCCTTCAGCAGTGCGATTGTGCAGCGGCAAACTGATAGCGACGCCCACTCTAAAGTTATTCCACTGGTTCGAAGCCAGATTCTGCAGCGACTGAAAGTAACCGCCAAAAAGATCGGGCGGAATCGCAACCGTGGCCGGCGCCGGCAAAGGCTGCAAACCGCTCAGCGTTGACAGTTCGTTCACCCGCGCGCGCAGGGCGTCGTTGCTGGCCGTTAGCGGATTTGCCGTGGTCACTTGCGTGCCCGCGTTTCCGATCATTCCATAACTGCCAACCAGATCGACCTGCGGCTTTGTCTGGTCGCGATAAAGCTTTTGATCCAACAGATTGATCTCCCGCGCCAGGTCCGACTGTTTCAACTCCTGCCGGTTCTGTATCGCGGCGGTCATGGCATCCGGCAGAGTTGTTTGCGGAACGCTCAGATCCACCTGGTCTGTCGGGATGATCGACAGGTTCCAGATTTTGGCCTGCCGATTTTCCGCAATCATGTTCTTAAGATTGTTTTCGTTCCGGTTGACGTCTTCGAGCGCCGCGAATTCCGACTGGTCAAAGTTGGCGACCTGCGTCTCTGCCGCGACCACATCGATCGGCGCCAGCGATCCTTCATTGACCATCCGTCGGTTGTGTGCGAGCTGCTCACGCGCGTCGCTCAACGAGTCACGCTGGATCTGCAGGTTACGAAGAGCAAATACCAAATCCCAGTAGGAACGCTGCACGTTCGTGATCACTTCGATCGCGCGTTGGCGAAATTGCGCGTCAGTTAGCGAAAGATTCTTCTTCGCCACTTCAATTTGGCGGCGTGGCAGATCGAATCGCCGGCCACGAACCAAGGGCTGACTGTAGGTGAATGTCAGCGCCGTCGGATATGAAGGATTCAGCACGTTGAAGACGCTGTTGGTGTTGAATCTGATCGACGAGAAATCGACGCGATAATTGCCGCCGCCTTTCGGCGCCAGCCCTTCGAAGCGGGCCGTGCCGGTAAGGTCGTCCTGCTCCACTTTGGATGCGCCGCTCAAGACGCTGGTCGCCGGAGTCAGGATTCTCTCGAAATAGGTCTGGGCCGATAGTCTTGGATCGTACGAACCGCGCGCCGTCAATAAATCGAATTCGGCAATCTTCACATTGTCGCGCGCGACTTCGATGTCCTTGTTGTTCTGCAACGCCAGCGAAATCGCGTCGCGCAGACTAAGCGGCATCTGATCGGCTGCGTCAACGCCGACGCGCGCCAGCGACGGCAGCGGCGATTTCGCCTCGGCTTTGTAATCGATCGTAATCGCCGGCACTTTCAATGTCTGCTGTGCTGACAGAGCCGGTGGCGGGGAATCAGAAACTGTTTGCGCGCGCGCGGTGTGCACGCCCACAAAAACCAAGCATGCGGTAATGATGAAAATCTTGAACATAGAACCTAACAATGATGCAGTCGCCGCCGCCGCTCGCCGTCGCGCGCGGCCGAATATGGCGCTGAAGAAGTCGCCAATGCGTGACCACACGCGGCTGCGAGCGAGGTCGTCGAACAGTGAATAGAAAACCGGCACCGCCAACAACGTCAGCAACAGGCAGAGCGATTGACCGCCGACCACCAGCACGCCGATAGATCGATTTGTCCCCGAACCGGGACCGCTCGAGAGCGTCAGCGGGGTCATGCCGGCGACCAGCGCGATCGTCGTCATCAAGATCGGACGCAAACGATCGCGATTGGCTTGAATGATGGCGTCGCGGCGCTCCATGCCCTGCTTGCGCAAACCGTTCGTGTGATCGATTTGCAGAATTGCGTTCTTCTTAACGACGCCGAATAACAGTAGCAGTCCCAGGCCAGAGAAAATGTTTACCGTCTGTCCGGTGACCAGCAGCGAGACGATGCCAAACGGAATCGCCAGCGGCAGTGTCAGCAGAATCGTGATCGGATGGATGAACGACTCGAACTGCGCCGCCAGAACCATGTACATAAAAACGAAGGAAAGAACGATCGCGAGCAGAAAGTAATAACCGGCGCGCCCCAGCTCCTTCGATCGACCCGCCAGGCCGGTCGTATACGCCGTGTCCATGTTTTCAGCTTTGGCGAATTTATTTAACTGATCGATGATTGCTGCCTGTGATCCGCCAGGCTTCACGTTGGCGGTTAGCGTCACCTGTCTTTGACGGTTCAATCGATCGATTGCCGAAGGTCCGGTCGATTCTTCGATGCGGACCAGATTGTCCAACGTGACCCATCCGACCTTCTGCGATGCCACCATCAGGCGCCGGAGACTGTCGGCGTTGGCGCGAAACTCACCAATCGCGCGCACGCGCACGTTGTATTCATCGACGCCGGCATTAAAGGTCGAGACCTTTTCGCCGGCGACGAGCGTGTTGAGCGCCTGCGCAATGTCGCCAATGCGCACGCCCAGGTCGGCGGCACGGGCGCGATCGATGATGACGCGCAGCTCCGGCTTGCCGGAAATCAAAGACGAGTCGACGTCCACGATATCCGGGATCGTCTTCATCTTCGCCAGCATGCCGTCTGAATATTTCGTCAGCTTGTCGAGGTCTGGACCGCCAATCACAAATTGAACGTCGGCGTTGCGGAATCCACCACCGGAAATCGCCGCGACCGGATTAACGCTGGTGCGCAACTGGTTCGGAAATTCCTTCTGATACTTGGCGACGATCTCCGAACGCGCGCGCAGCATCAACTCGTTCTGCGTGACCGTGCGATCTTCGATCGGGGTCAGCTTCACGTAGATGTTTGCCAGGTTAACGACCTGCTGCTGGCCGCTGCCGATTGTCGTTAGCGTGTCGGTGACGCCCGGCAGTTTGCGCAGATCCGCGGCGATCCGGCCGGCCAGCGCGGAGGTTGCCGAGATCGTGTAGCCTTCCGGCGCGCGCACGTTGACTTCGAATTGCGACTGATCGTCAACCGGGAGAAAGTTCTTTCCGACAAACATGAACAGCGGCACGATGCTGATAATCACCAGCACCGACAGCAGCACGATCGCCCAACGATGCGCCATCGACCACTTGAGCATCCAGGTGTAAGTTCGATCGATTGGCCGATAAAACCGGCCTTCTTTTGATTGCGCCTGATTGTATTTGTCTTTGAATTGCGCCAGCGACGATCGCTCGTCACCTTCCTGAGGCGCCACCGATGTGTGTTTGCCGGACCTGGCGGCGTGCTTCTTCCGCTTAATCAAACGCGCGGCGAGCGTCGGGGTCAGGGTGAATGAAACCAGCAGCGAGACCGCAATGGCGAAGGACGAAGTGAAACCGAACGAAGACATGAAGCGGCCCACGATACCGGCCATGAATCCAACCGGCAGGAACACCGCCAGCAGCGACAGTGTCGTCGCCGTCACCGCCAACCCAATTTCGCGGGTGCCTTCAATCGCCGCTTGAAAAGGCGGCATGCCCTTCTCTTCGATGAAGCGAAAGATGTTTTCCAGCACTACGACCGCGTCGTCGATCACGATGCCGACCATCAGCGTCAAAGCCAGCATCGTGATCTGATTCAAGGTGAACCCCATCGCTGCCATCAAGCCGAAAGTCGCGACGATGGAAGTCGGAATCGCAATGGCCGCAATCAGTGTCGAGCGAAAACTCCAGAGGAACACAAAGACGACGATGGCGGCGAGAATGCTGCCCTCGACCAGGTGCAGATTGATTGAATGCAGCGCGGCCTTAATGAAGATCGTCTGGTCGCCGACGAGTTGCGTTTTGACGTCGCGCGGCAGAGACGGCTGAATTTCGGTCAGGCGTTCCTTCACGGCCTCGGCGACCGCGACCGTGTTCGTTCCCGATTGTTTCGAAACTACCAGCGTCACCGCCGGCTGCCCATTCAAACGGGCTTCGGTGCGCTGCTCCTCGGCGCCGTCTTCGGCGTAGCCGATGTCGCTCAGCTTCACGGAATACGCGCCGCGGTTGGCCACGACGAGGTTGTTGAACTCGGCCGGATCGATAACCCGACCCATCGTGCGCACGGTGAATTCGCGCTGACCGCTTTCCACGCGACCGCCCGGCACTTCCATGTTCTGTAGTTTGACCGCGTTGGCTACTTCGGCAGCCGAGACATTGAACGCGCGCATCTTGTCGGGATCGACCCAGACCTCGATCTCGCGCAAACGTCCACCTACAATATCGACGTTGCCGACCCCGTTGATCGATTCAATGCGCCGCTTAATTTGTTTGTCGGCGATGTCAGTGACTTCGCGCAAGCTCCGCGGCCCGGAAACCGCAATGCGCAAGACCGGCGTCGCATCCGTGTCGAGCTTTTGCACAATCGGCTGCTCGGCGGTGGCCGGCAGATCGTTAACGATCAGATCGACCTTGTTGCGAACCTCCTGCGCCGCAATGTCCGCGTTTTTTTCCAGCAGGAAGGTAATGAAGACCTGCGAGGCGCCTTCCACCGAAGTCGAACGCAGCTCATCGATGCTGCTGATTGTGTTGACCGCGCCTTCGACCTTGTCAGTGACTTCCGTTTCGATCTCCTGCGGCGAGGCGCCGGGATTTATCACGGTGACGGTGATCGTCGGCAGATCGATTTTAGGAAACAGATCGACGCCGAGGGCGTTGAATGAAAACAGTCCCACGACCGTGATGCTCAAGATGATCATCGTCGCGAAGACCGGACGATGTACGCAAATCTCAGCTAATTTCTGCATAAAAATGTTTCAGGTTTCAGGTTTCAAGTTTCAAGTTGTCTCTCAACCTGACCCTCTTTTGTATTTCGTACCCTTAATACCGGATTGTTTTAGATAGGCCATTAGCCCGCTAATCATCCGACTTATCTGCGTGGCCATCTGACTGAGTTCTCGAAATGTGGCCTCGTCGATGTACTTGCGGTCTAGCGCTACATATAATTGCGCTCTCACCTCACCTGCCGAGCCCTTAGCGGCCGAAAGGAACTGCACGAACTCCCCGGTTCCGCTTCGTTCAAAACCTTCAGCGATATTACTGGGTATCGAGACACACGCCCGACGCATTTGATCTCTCAAACCGAAATCACGGGCGAACGCGCCGACATCGGACACCGCGTAAACGCGACTAGTTAGCTCGCGCGTCTTCTGCCAGGCCTCTATCTCTTCGAATGTTTGAAAGGTCGACATAATCTGCACGAACTTGAAACTTGAAACTTGAAACCTGAAACTTATTGCCTCACCGCGATTCCGTCGCTCAGTTGATCCACATTGCTGATCGCAACCACTTCGTCAGCAGAAATTCCGCTTTTGATCTCGACCATGTCACCCTCCGTCTGGCCGCTCTGGATCAGACGCTGTTGGGCAAAGCCGTTCTTGATCACAAAGACATAGGTCGCGCCAGAGATTGTCCGCAGCGCACGCTGCGGCACCATTAACGCTGTTCCCTTCTGCGGCAGCAAAACGCGAATCGTGGCGAACTGTCCCGGCTTCAGCTCGGCGTTCGGATTGTCTACATCCGCTTCCACCGTCAACGTGCGCGAACTGGCAGTCACATTCGGCGAGATACGCGCTACGCGCCCCGAGAAACTGCGCTCGGGATACGCCGCGACGCTGACCGAAACACTTTCGCCCTGATGAATCTGGGGAATGGCCTGCTCAGGAACGTCAATCTTCACTCGCAGCGGGTTGATGTTGACGATCGTGGCGACCTTCTGTTGCGGCGAAATATATTCGCCGACGTCTGCCGGTCGATCCGAGACATATCCAGCCATCGGCGCGACCACGGTTGTGTAAGTCAGATTGCGCTTTGTCAAAGACAGATTCGCTTGCGCCGCCTCAACTGCGGCCTGTGAATTCGCAACCGTCGCAAAATTCTGTTCGGCCTGATGAATCAATGCCTTGTACTGTTCCGCGGCTTGATCCCTCTGAGACTTCTGCACATCGTAAGCAGCTTTCGAAACATCGCCGCTCTCGACCAACTTTTCAGAGCGCCTCAGGTTCTTTTCCGCGAGGTCGAGCGCCGCGCGCGCGGCCGCGACTTCCGGAACATTTTCCGGGTTGAATTTCTGCCCGGCGCGCAAACCAATCTTCGCGCGGTTCTGTTCGAGCGTAGCTTTCGCTTGATCCAACTGCGCCTGCGCCTGGTGCACCCGATCTTTGAAATCCGCGTCCTCAAGCCGCACCAAAATCTGCCCTTTCCTAACAAACGTGCCGATGTCGACACCGGTGGCGGCGACCTTGCCGGAAGTTTCGGGCGCCACGTCGGTCTGCTCGTTCGCCGCCAGGTTGCCGGTGGCTTCGAAGTACTGCGGCAATTGACGCGACACGGCCGTCATGGTCGTGACTTCGACGATCGCCGGAGTCGGGCTCGCCGACGCCGCGGCATTGGTCTGGCCATTTGAGCGCTTGCACGCCGAAAGCGCACCGCCGGCGATGCCTGCCAGCGCTACGAACAAAATTAGTTTGAGGAGCTGTGAACGCGTCATTTCTTCGATCGCTTTCTGGGTTGATTTGCCTTTTGCTGGCTGCGGCTGCTCTGCGCGCGCGAGGGGACGGCCACGCCGTGCAAAAGAATATTGGTGAATTGGCGCGCCGCGGCCTGATTCGAGATCTTCAACAGTTGCTGCTTGCGATCCCAGAGATTGTTGTTGAGCGAATGATGAATAATCATCCCGATGAAAGCCCGCACGACCACCAGCGGATCAAGTTCCTTCATCGCGCCCTCGCGTTGCCGCTCGCGAATGTAGCCACGCAGCGTGCGGTAAACGCGTTTGACGAATTTCTCCCAGAACATCTGCGCCAGTTCGTGCTCTTCCAACGCCGAGTGCAGGAGCAGCCGATGAAATTCAGGATCGCAGTCATGTTGGTTCAAAGCGTCCAGCGCAAGACCTTCAAAAACCGCGCGGTCATCTTTCGCCGCGACCGCCTGCGCGACTACCTGAAGCGGATCCATGCTCTCGTGCACGCACGCTTTGTGATCGAGAATCGCGCTGTAGAGTTCTTCCTTGGTGGCGAAATGCCGAAACACCATCGCCTCGGACACGCCTGCTGCCAGCGCGATTTCCTTGGTCGTGGTGCCGCGAAATCCGCGCTGCGAAAACAGGCGCATGGCGACCCGCAGAATCTGGAGCCGGCGATCTTCGCCGGTCATCCGGGCCCCGGCCGCGCCATTCGTATTAATTCGTTTTTGGGGTTGCAAGTGAACTGAGACCTCTCCTGAAGTAAGTGCTTACTTACCATTCCCGAAACGCTAAAGTCAAGTGAGGGCGGTCGCGGGTCAGCGCGATTTGCATCAACGCGACGGGGGATCAAAGCGTCCCGATTTCATGTCAGCTTTCTGTTAATTCCTTTGCCTTGCACAAAAGGCGCTGGGACCTGTCGCGCCAGCAACTTTTCGCAACTCGCCACGGCATTCCGTCGTATGGAGACTTTGGTTCGAATCAAGGAGGAGCTATGCAGGAAGCAACCAACGCGGCGGAAAACGTAACCAATCAATCAATCATTTGCAGAGGCGATAACAAAATGTCGGAATTTTCAGAAGATGCTAAGGAATGCGGCCGGAAAATCGTTGACGCGGCTACTCGCGCCACCGATTACATTGACGATAAGGCGCGCGTAGTCGGCGAGAAATTTAAGGATCTACAAGGCAAGAACTTCAGTGAGATTGCCGATGAGGCGAAGGATTACGCCCGGCGCAAGCCCGGCCAGGCCATATTAATTTCCGCCGCGGCCGGATTGTTTTTGGGATTCTTACTGCGCAATAGCCGGCGAATGTTCTGACGCGGCTACAAGCCCAGCTGGTTCATCCTCGCCAGTTCGTAGTCGCCATCTTCGGCCGGGTAGCGGAGCGATTTCGCAATCGTTCCCTTCTCTTTGGCGAGCGCCCAAACAATACTCTCTCCAGCCGGTAGTGTCTTTGGTTCGGCGCGGAAGACCGAATCCTTAAAAGCGTCTTCCGCGTCGATTAATTGCCAGCCTTTAACGCGGAACATCTCGATCAAATCACCCAGGAACAATCCATTCAGCAGATTGAAGTGCATCAGGACGGTGTGCTTCACCGAGCGGCCGAGTACCCTCTTTGACAGCGCGTCGTAATACTGGCCGCGGTCCCACATGTGCTCAAGATAGAAATCTCGATAAGGCTTCGTATCAGCGCTCGGGTCTTTTTGCAGGCGCGCAGTGAGTCGCTGGTCGATAATCCAATCTGAGTTATCAATGGTGACGTGTCCGACGCGGTAGCCATGACTCTTAAGAAAGGCGCGCACATGATCGCGCTTGGCCGCAGTGTCACCTTCTCTGAGCGCCGGATAGCGAAACATTTTGCGGAACTGCTTGAGTCCGATCAAAATCGTCTCGGCGCGCGCAATGTCTTGTTCATAGTCAGCGGCAGTGACGTTGGAATTCAGCGAGCGATGTGAGTAGGTGTGATTGCCGATGATGTGGCCGGCATCGTCCCACGAGCGCAATAATGACATTCCGTTTTGATCTTCGGCATTTCTGCCAATCACAAACAGGGCAGCGCTGGCCTTGTGATCGGCGAGCGTTTTCAAGACCGCCTGATTTCGCTGTGCCGCCGTCAGGTGCACCGCATTGCGCCAGTTGAAATCATCCATCGTGATGGAGAACTGAGGCGCGGCGGCCGAAGCACTTCGAACGATGCGAGTCGCGGCCAACCCGACTCCCGCTAAACCAAGTGCCTTACTGAATTCGCGTCGATCCATTGGTTTCATAAGTTAGACAGTCACGGCTTCGCGATATTCGCCCCAGACGCGGCGCAGGCGGTTGCTGATTTCGCCCACCGTCGCCAGTGCTTCGACGCACTCCAGAATCTGCGGGAGGACATTCTCAGTTCCCCGCGCGGCTGTTTCTAACTTCGCCAAAGCAGCTTCGGTCGCTTCGCCGTCGCGACGATCGCGGAGCGCGCGGACACGTGCGATTTGATCTTGCTCAACAGAGGGATCGACGCGCAGCGTCTTGACCTTCGATTCTTCTTCGTTCTGAAATTGATTCACGCCGACGACCACTGCATCTTTCGTTTCAACCGCCCGCTGATATTCGTACGCTGAGTTTTGAATTTCACGCTGGATGTAGCCGGACTCGATGGCGTGGAGCGTGCCACCGAGCGCGTCGATTTTGTCGAGATAATTGACCGTGCGCCGCTCAACTTCGCTGGTGAGTTCCTCAATCGCGTACGAGCCGGCCAGCGGATCGACCGTGTCAGCCACACCTGATTCGAACGCGATCACCTGCTGGGTTCTCAGCGCCAGACGCGCAGCGTCTTCGGTGGGCAACGCCAGAGCTTCATCCATTGCGTTGGTGTGCAGTGACTGCGTGCCGCCGAGAACGGCTGCCAGCGCCTGGATCGTCGTGCGCACGACATTTACTTCGGGTTGCTGAGCCGTCAAGGTCGATCCGGCGGTCTGCGCATGAAAACGCAACATCAAGGAGCGCGGATCGCGCGCGTGAAAACGTTCGCGCATGATGCGCGCCCACAGGCGGCGCGCAGCGCGAAACTTGGCAATCTCTTCGAGCAAATTGTTGTGGGCGTTAAAGAAGAAAGAGATGCGCGGCGCGAACTCATCGACGTTGAGTCCGGCCTTGACCGCGGCTTCGACGTAAGCGATCGCGTCCGCCAAAGTAAACGCCAACTCCTGCACCGCGGTCGAACCGGCTTCACGAATGTGGTAACCACTGATTGAAATCGTATTCCAATTGGGCACCGTCAGGGCGCAGAACGCGAACGTGTCGGTAATCAATCTGATCGATGGCTGCGGCGGAAAGATGTAAGTGCCGCGAGCGATGTATTCCTTAAGAATGTCGTTCTGAATCGTGCCGTTAACTTTATCGAAGGCCACGTTCTGTTTGCGGGCCACGCCGAGATACAAACAGAGCAGAATCGCGGCCGTAGCATTGATGGTCATGGATGTCGAGACCTCGCCGAGCGGGATGCCATCAAACAGATGCAGCATGTCCTCGAGCGAATCGATCGCTACGCCGACGCGGCCCACTTCGCCGGCCGCCAGCGGATCGTCTGAGTCCAATCCGATCTGCGTCGGCAGATCGAAAGCTACAGACAAACCGGTCGTGCCTTGCGACAGCAAATACTTGTAACGAGCGTTCGATTCTTCCGCGGTCGCATAACCCGCGTACTGCCGCATGGTCCAGAGACGGCCGCGATACATATTGCGGCGGATGCCGCGCGTGTAAGGAAACTCGCCGGGGTCGCCTAAATCGCGATCGTATTCGAGCTCCTCGGCATTCGCCGGATTGAAATCGATGGGTAGCTCAATGCCGGATGAAGTTGTGAAGTGTTCGCGCCGTTCGGATTTGGATCTGGTGGTCATGCTAACAGCCGAAGGCTAGCAGAGCGCATGATTGGAGTCCAACCTTTCCCTCGCCAAAGTGCTTGAACTGAAGACGCGACTGGCATAGCATCGCTCTATGGAAATGGATGAAGAGACCAGACGGCTGGCAGAGGAGGTTGGCACAGCCATCAACGAATCGGTGCAGCAGTCGGCCAGCGTGGCCGCCGCCATCGAGCGCTTGCGCGAGGCGGGCTTTGAGATGGAATTAACCCTAAAGCTCGAAATCGGTTTGCGGCCACAGAACGAAGATGAGGATTCCGAAGAGGATCACAGCAGTACCGTGGAATTCACGGAAGAGGATCTGCGAATTTTGCGATCGATGAAGATAAAGATCGAGCCCGAAGAGTAATGCAAGTGGGAACTGGCGCCGGTCTCCACGACAGATAAATGCCCGCGAAATTGAAACGTTCTTCGATTTCGCGGGCGTTGAATTTCTTACGGCGATCTATTCAGGCGTTTCGGTGCTCCCGGTCAGCTTCTGCTGACGCAACGCCGCCGCGCCAATCAACCCACCCATACCCATCGATTCAACGGCGCTACTCGGGACCAGCATGAGCGCGCCCTTCTCTTTCAGTCCTTCGTACAACATGTTCATGGCGCGCAGATGCAACGCCGTTGGATTGTCGCGATAAGACTCCGCGGCCAGGCCGAACCGCGCGGCAATCTCGACTTCAGCTTCAGCCAAAATCACGCGCGCGGCCTTCTCACGCGCGGCTTGCGCTTCCCGCGACATCGCGTCCTGCAAGGCTGCGGGAATGATCACGTCACGCATCTCAACCGATTGGACAGTGACGCCCCATGGATTCGACCGCTCGTCGATCAGCTTCTGTAGTTCATCCTCGATGCGTTCGCGACCGCGCAGCAAATCACTTAACGAAGTGCGGCCGATGATGTCGCGCAACGCGGTCTGCGCGGCCCAGCTCACCGCCTGCGGATAGTTCTGAACTTCGAGCGCCGCCTTCTCAGGATCGTAAACCACCCAGAACAGCACCGCGTCAACGTTGACCGGCACCGTGTCGCTGGTCAGCGTCTCTTCTGCGGCAAACGCCGTCGTGATTACGCGCTGGTCAATCCACATCGAGACAGAGTCGACGAACGGAATGATCCAGAAAAGACCCGGGCCGCGCAGGCCGATAAACTTGCCGAGCCGCAGCACCACGGCGCGTTCCCATTGGCGCGCAATCTTGGGCGACTGCGCCAGGAGTAATCCCAACAAAACACCGACTATGACACCGGCGAGATTTAGCGTGATTAAGGTGGAGAGGACGCCGAAGCCGACCGGCGCAAGAAACGCCAGCGCGGAAATAAAGTTGAGCCGTGGTGTGTTCTGGACGGGCAAATTGCTGCGATTTTGAACTAGGTTTTGTAAGTTAGGCATTGTGTCTTCCTCTTTCTCGCGCGCTTGATTGCGCAAACGGTTAGCTCGTCGAATCCACATCGGCGTTGATTGCAAACTAACAGTTTGCTTAGCTTCGGCGTCTCTTCTCCAGGTGCTCGATCACGTCGTTCAGCGAAAATCCGCGCTCGTGCGATTGGGCGATGAAGTGATCGGCCAACTCGCGCAGGTGCCGCTCGCGATCCCGACGGGTAGCCGCTTCATTCGGGCGCGCCGTAACAAAAGTGCCGACGCCCCGACGCGTTTCGACGACGCCGCTGCGCTCCAATTCGGCGTAAACTTTGGCGACGGTATTCGCGTTGATGCGCAAATCCACCGCCAACTGTCGAACCGTTGGCAGCTTGTCGCCGATGCCCAGTTTTCCAGTCGCGATGGCAAATCGGATCGACCGGTCAAGCTGGTGATAGATCGGCGTTGGATGTTTGGCGTCAACCTGGAACATTCTTCGTTCACCCATTGTACTACGACAATGGAACAAGTCAAGTTTCAGGATTTTATGGCATCAAACCCGGGGAATGGCTGTCAGACGGATGGACTCATGCCATCGGGTTCGCCCATGACAACGGCTGTGACGCTCTTTGGTCAGCCGCGAAACCCTGTGTTATCTTCTCCGTCTTAAAATCCTTCCGAATTGTCGCCTTTTATAGTTCGGCACTTAATCAGAGGAGTTGATTAATAGATATGCCTACGTCCAACGGTAACGGCTCGCAGGGCAACATTGGCAAAGTCGTGCAGATCATCGGCCCGGTGGTCGACGTCGAGTTCCATGAAGGCCATCTGCCGCCGATTTATCAGGCACTGCGGATTACGTCCGACGGTTTTGATGTGCCCGATCCAATCAACGTAATCGCGGAAGTCCAGCAGCACCTCGGCGAAGGCCGGGTGCGCGCGGTTTCGATGTTGCCGACGGACGGCATGGTGCGCGGGATGAACGCGGTCGACACCGGCGGCCCGATTACGGTGCCGGTCGGCGAAGGCACGCTGGGCCGGGTCATGAACGTGATCGGCGATCCGGTTGATAATCTGGGCGACATTCCGCATCAACAGCGCTATCCGATTCATCGTCATGCGCCGTCATTCGATGAACAATCAACCGAACTCCAGATGTTCGAAACGGGAATCAAGGTCATTGACCTGATTCAGCCGTTTCTGCGCGGCGGCAAGATTGGCTTGTTCGGCGGCGCGGGCGTGGGCAAGACCGTGATCGTGATGGAATTGATTAACAACATCGCGAAGGCGCGTTCAGGATTTTCGGTGTTCGCCGGCGTCGGCGAGCGCACGCGCGAGGGTAACGACCTGCTGCGCGAGATGGTCGAGTCGAAGGTTATCGATTTTGGCGAGTCGTTCTATTCCGCGATGGAAGAGACCGGCAACTTCGACATGACCAAGGTCGATCTGAAGGCTGTCGAGAATTCAAAGGTAAGTTTGATCTATGGACAGATGACTGAGCCGCCGGGTGCGCGTCTGAGAGTCGCGTTGTCGGGTTTGACGGTCGCAGAATATTTCCGCGATCAGGGCATGGACGTGTTGCTCTTCATCGACAATATCTTCCGGTTTACGCAAGCCGGTTCGGAAGTATCGGCACTGCTGGGACGCATGCCGTCGGCGGTGGGATACCAGCCCAACCTGGCGACTGAGATGGGCGAGATGCAGGAACGCATCACTTCGACCAAGACCGGATCGATCACGTCGATTCAGGCCGTGTATGTTCCGGCGGATGATTACACTGATCCGGCGCCGGCGACGACCTTTGCCCACCTCGATGCCGTCACCGCCTTGTCGCGACAGATCGTCGAACTGGGAATTTATCCGGCGGTGGATCCCTTGGCATCGTCGTCGCGCATTCTTGATCCGCGCATCGTCGGGGAAGATCACTACAACACGACCATGGCGGTCAAACAACTTCTTCAGCGTTATAAGGATTTGCAGGACATCATCGCGATTCTCGGTCTCGACGAATTGTCGGACGAAGACAAGCTGGTCGTGTCGCGGGCGCGCAAGATTCAGAAGTTCTTCTCGCAACCGTTCCACGTGGCGTCGCAGTTCACCGGCCGCGAAGGCAAGTACTGCAAACTGGAAGACACCATCAAGGGCTTCAAAGAAATCATCGAAGGCAAGCACGACGAACTTCCCGAGCAGGCCTTCTACATGGTCGGCACGATCGATGAAGCGATCGAAGCCGGCAAGAAAATGGAATGATAGGGATCAGTGGCACAGACTTGAGTCTGTGTTGCTTAATCGAATAATCACAGGCTTAAGCCTGTGCCACGTATGCCACTTCAACTCGACGTAGTCACTCCTGAACGGCGTGTGCTTTCGGAATCGGTGAATTCGGTGACCATTCCGGCCCGCAACGGCGAGATGCAAATTCTGCCTGGCCACGCTGCGCTCATTTCGGAACTGCAAAGCGGCGTGCTTACCTACAATCAAGACGGCACGAATTCTCAGATGCATGTGTCCGGCGGCTTCACCGAAGTCAACCACGATCGCGTTTCGGTGCTCGCCCAAATCGCCGAGCGCCCGGAAGAGATCGACATCGAACGCGCGCGTCGCGCCAAAGAACTTGCCGAGAAGCGATTGAGCGGGCAGAGCGGTGATGAAATAGACATCGACCGGGCCCGGGCAAAACTGCTGCGAAACCTGACCCGGCTGCGACTTGCCGGGTCGCTAACTTCACAGTGACGACTAATCCGCCTGAGGTGGAAACTGCGCTATTGAGTGGCCGAACATTTGGATGGCCATATCGCTGGATATCTACAAACCGATAGCGACCGATACCGGAGTGCTAACTAGCCGTTGCAATCGCTGCTCGCATCGCTCGCACCGACCTCTCTAATCCCACAAAGACCGCCTGCGCCACGATGCTGTGGCCGATATTGAATTCTTCAACTTCGGAAATGCGGGCAACTGCGCCAACGTTTCGCACCGTCAATCCGTGACCCGCGGCGACGTGCAAACCGTATTGAGCAGCGAGCGCGGCGCCTTCGCGCAAACGGCGCAGTTCATGTTGGGCGCGGGCCGCGCCCTCGCCGTGCACACCGGCCGAGCCCAGCGTCGCTTCAGCATAAGCCGCGGTGCACAGCTCAACTTGCTGAGCATTCACCTCGCGCGCGGCTTCGATTTGAACGGGGTCGGGATCGATGAAAAGGCTCGCCATGATTCTCGCTTCGCGCAACTTGCCGACCGCCGCGCGGACAATCGCGATATTTGCTCGCACGTTCAATCCGCCTTCGGTCGTGATCTCACCCGGATTCTCAGGAACCAATGAAACGGCCTCAGGCTTTACATCGATCGCGATCTTCATCATCTCTTCGGTCGCCGCCATTTCGACGTTGAGATAAGTGGTAACCGCCTGCCGCAAGACAAAAAGATCGGCGTCCTGAATGTGTCTGCGGTCGCCCCGCAGGTGCACGGTGATGCCGTCGGCGCCGGCTTGTTCGGCGATCATGGCAGCGGTGACGATGCTGGGCTCGGGCGCGCGCCGCGCCTGTCGCACAGTCGCGACGTGATCGATGTTGACGTTAAGTCTGGCTGACATCAGAGCGTGAATGGTAAATCGTGAACGTGAATTGAACAACTCCGATCGCAGAGGCTGGAGGTTAGAGATCAGAGATTAGGCAAAGCCAGGTCAGAGGCCTGAGGCTGGTGGGTGGAATTCAAGACTAATCTCTGATCTCTAACCTCCAGCCTCTGCGATCCGTCGATTCAGCCTTTACCATTTTCTGTTCATCGGGTTTTTCGCTTCCACCATGACCGCCGTCCGGGCGGCACTGATGGCCTCACTGTACTCACCCGCGGCCGCAGCGCGGCGAATACGACGCACCTCATTGATCATTCGCAGGCTGTCCCGGCTATAGTTCGCGGACGCGTCCAAAGGTCCGCCGGGCGTATGGTTCCAGCGTACGGGGATCTCGCGCAACCGGAGCTGCGCCAGGTATCCCAGGTAAATCAGCTCAACGTCGAAACCGAAGCGATCGATTTGCGCGGCCTCGATCAAAGGCCGGCAGACGCTCATGCGAAACGCCTTGAAACCACATTGCGTGTCCCAGAACGGCAGTGCCGTAGCCAGCCGCACAATCAGATTAAATATTCGCCCGCCCTGTTCGCGCCGCCATGCTTGATGCACTCCGATCAGTCGTCTATCCAACGCGCGCGATCCGAACGTCAGATCGCATTCGCCGCTCTGAATCGGATCGATCAGTTTCGGCGCTTCCGTGATCGGACTTGAAAGATCTGCGTCGGAAAAAAGCGCAATGTTGGCTTGGGCTTCCAGTAATCCCAGCCGCACTGCATATCCTTTGCCGCGATTCTCCTCGTAACGAATCACCCGCGTCTCGACCTGTCCGGCGTCCCGCATGGCATCCTCTGCGATTGCCGAGGTGGTGTCGGTCGAACCATCGTCGACGACAATTAATTCCGTGCGGTCACGACGTTCGCTGAGGTAACTCAGAATCTGCGTTACTGTTTGGCCTAAGCGCGCAGCTTCGTTGTAAGCGGGGATGATGATCGAAAGTTTTGGCGGCACGCGCTCATTCTCAATGAATCAGAGCGCCCGCACAAGCCCTGTTTTAGAGCCAACCGCTTCTGAGCTGGTCTTCAACGCGTAACGGCGGTGTGTTATATTTTCTGACAGATTCAAACTCCCCTTTCAGAGATGACCAGAAAATTCGCCATTGTCGCTTTCATGGTAATCGTTGTCGCGAGCATTGCCGGTGGTGTGCGCTCGCGCGCGTTCCGTCGGCACGCGACCACAGCTGCGAATCAGGCGTCCGGAGAAAAATACGAAGCTGAGCGAATTGAAGCCGATTATCACGAGGCAATCACTACGGTCGAAGAGCGATACGCCGGCGAGATCGATTACGAGAAGGCGACGCAGGCAGCGATTCAGGGAATGCTGTTCACGCTCGACCCGCACTCGGTTTATTTTCCGGCGCTCGAATTTAAGAAACTGAAAGAGGACCAATCGTCGAGCTTCTATGGCATCGGCGTGCAGATCCTGCGACACGATGACGGTGTGTACATTCAATCGGTGGTAGACGGCACGCCCGCGAATCGCGCGGGGCTGCGTTACGGTGACCGCATTCTCGCGGTCGACGGAAAAAACGCGCTCGACTGGAACAGCGACGAAGTTTCCAAGAACGTGCGCGGCGATCGTCTGAAACCGGTGGAATTAAAGATTGAACGAGCCGGCGAAGAAGTTCCGCTAACCATCAAGATTATTCGCGACGCAGTTCCGCTACCTTCAATTCGCAACGCTTTCATGATTACGCCAACCACGGGTTACATCGGACTCGTAGGTGGTTTCCAGCATACTTCGGACGACGAACTGCGCGACGACATCACTGATTTGAAGAAACAGGGCATGCGCCAGTTGGTCCTGGATCTGCGGAACAATCCCGGCGGTTTGCTGGATCAGGCGATCGATGTTGCCAGCGAATTTCTGCCCCGGGACAAAGTGATCGTTTCCGTCAAGGGACGCAGTGAATACACCGATCCGGCCGTTTACAAATCGAATGGCCGCGAACCGGAAGATGTGCCGTTGGTGGTTTTGATCAATCGAAATTCAGCTTCGGCGTCGGAGATCGTTGCCGGCGCTATTCAGGACCACGGCCGCGGCCTCCTGGTGGGCGAAACCAGCTTTGGCAAGGGGCTCGTCCAACATGTGTTTCAGCTGCCCTACAACACTGGTCTGACGCTGACGACGGCCCGTTACTACACGCCTTACGGACGATCTTTGCAGCGCGATTATTCCAGTGGATCGCTTTACGACTACTACGTGCGTCACGATCAGAACGAGAATCTGTTACCGATCCAACCTGGCCAGCCTTCGCCCAGTGAAGCCTCGTCAGCTCGCACGTCGAACTCGCCGGCATTCCGCACCGCCGCGGGGCGCGTGTTTTACGGTGGCGGCGGCGTGACGCCGGACATCGAGGCGCGACCATTGACACCCACTGCTGCTCGCGGGCGAATCATCGAAGCCGCTTTCTATTTCAATCGGCTTTTGACGGCGGGGAAAATCCAGGGACTCGAATCGTATCGTGCCGACAAGGTTGAATACGGTCACTCGCCTAAGGCCACAGATTATCCAGTTACTGATCGCGTGCTCGAAGCGTTCCGTAGTTATGTGCGCAAGGAACAGCCTCGACTTCAAATCGCGCAGATTGATTCTGATCTCGATTTCGTAAAGTTGCGCCTCCGCTACGAAATCGTGACCGCGGCCTTTGGCGCGGATGCCGGCCAGCGCATCATTCTGGAAAGCGACCCGCAAGCTCTGCGCGCCATCAACGTCCTCCCGGACGCGAAGCGGCTCGTCGAAAGCATCCGCAACGGCACGCCGATCAGCCTGAATTTCAAAACGGTTCGCGCACTATTTCGTCTGCCGGCCGCTCCCGCAATCGAAGAGCCCGACGAAGTCCTTATCTGATATTCAGCCACAGTTTAGAAGCGGGCTACTCCCCGCCCTTTTCAACAGTTCACAATTGGCGGGCGGTAGCCCGCCTCTAAACCGCTACCTGTTCCGGCAACGTAAATGCAAGCGCGTTACATGCGCGTTTGACTTTTCTCAATCTACAATTTAGTAAGATGGCGTCGTTCATTGATCCCACGATCAGAGGCCGGGATGAATCGCAGAAAATTTGTACGGAATACTTTGTTCAGCGGCGTGGCTCTGGCAACGGTCAAGAATCTGGCCGAGTCGACTGCCGCGGCATCAACCCAAACAGCAGCAGCTTTTGAACTCGATGAATTGACCATCGACGATCTGCAGAAAGGGATGGCGTCGGGCAGGTTTGCGGCCATGACGCTGGTGCGAAAATATCTGGATCGTATTGAGGCGATCGACAAGCAAGGCCCGGCGATTAACTCAGTCATCGAGCTTAATCCCGAAGCGATGGCGATTGCTGCCGGCCTCGACAACGAACGCAAAGCCGGGCGCATTCGCGGCAAGCTGCACGGCGTTCCGGTGCTAATCAAAGACAATATCGACACGCACGACCGCATGACGACGACCGCTGGTTCGCTGGCTTTGGGCGGGTCGATTCCGCTGCAGGATTCGTTCGTCGCAAAGAAACTTCGTGACGCGGGCGCGGTAATTATCGGCAAGACCAACCTGAGCGAGTGGGCAAATTTTCGTTCCAGTCATTCGTCGAGCGGCTGGAGCGGCCGCGGCGGGCAAACCAGAAACCCTTATGTACTCGATCGTAATCCGTGCGGCTCGAGTTCAGGAACCGGAGCTGCGATCGCCGCAAATCTCGCGACCGTTGGCGTCGGGACTGAGACCGACGGCTCAGTCGTCTGTCCTTCGAATGCGAATTCGCTGGTGGGAATCAAGCCGACGCTGGGACTGATCAGCCGCGCCGGCATTATTCCCATCGCCCACAGCCAGGACACTGCGGGCCCAATGTGCCGCACCGTGACGGACGCGGCGATTCTCCTCGGCGCTTTGACTGGCAACGATTCGCGCGACGACGCCACTAAGACGAGCATGGGCAAGTCACTCGCTGACTACACCAAATCACTCGACGCAAATGGATTGAAAGGCGCGCGCATCGGCGTACACCGCAAAGGCTTCGGCTTCAACGACGCCGTTGACAAGTTGATGACCGACTGCATCGATATCATTAAACGACGCGGCGCGACGGTGATCGATCCGGCGGATATTCCGACAGCCGGTAAGTTTGATGATTCCGAGCTGGAGGTTCTGCTTTACGAATTCAAGGCTGGTTTGAACGAGTATCTGCGCTCGCTCGGACCGCGCGCGCCGGTGAAATCACTCAAAGAAATCATCGACTTCAACGAGCAGTACCGCGATCGCGAGATGCCCTGGTTCGGGCAGGACATCATGAAGAAGGCGGAGGCGAAAGGCCCGCTGACAGAAAAAGCTTATCGCGACGCGCTGGCCAGGAACCATAAGCTGTCACGCAAGGAGGGCATTGACTTCATCATGGACAAGCACAAGCTCGATGCCTTGATTGCTCCGACTGGCGGTCCGCCATGGCCCACTGACTGGGTGAATGGCGATCACTTCACGGGTGGCTACTCGACGCCGTCGGCGGTCGCAGGCTATCCGCACGTAACCGTCCCCGCGGGTTTTGTTGTTGGATTGCCGGTGGGACTGTCATTCTTCGGCCGCGCCTGGAGCGAGCCCACCTTGATCAAGTTCGCTTACGCGTTTGAGCAAGCAACGAAAGCGAGACGGGCGCCGCAGTTCTTAGCGACCGCGAAGCTGTAGGAACGCCCGCATCCCTGCGGGCGGTACGCAGGCATCCTGCCTGCTGTTCTGTTTTTGAGTAAATTGCGGCCAGGGATGGCCGCGAACCGCACGCAAGGATGCGTGCGCTCCGATGCGCTCCTACGGCGTCCAACGCCGCACGGCGCACTTGTCATCAACTTTCTCTAACAACTCAGCGGCGGAACAATTGAGCGTGGGATGGATCAGGTGGGGCGCGACTTCGACTAAAGGCTCGAGCACAAATCTCCTTACATGCAATCGCGGATGCGGCAATCGGAGAAACTCGGTGTCGCTCTCGACGTCGCCATAAAGCAGTAAGTCGAGATCGATTGTGCGCGGGCCGTCCTTTACGTCACGCGTGCGGCCCAGCAGAAACTCGATTCGCAACAGGCGCGCCATGACTTGCTCAGGCGCCGGCAATGGATTTCCAACCTCCACCACCATGTTGAGAAAGGGCGGTTGCTCGACATCGCTGAGGGGCTCAGTCTCGTAAATCGATGAGACCCGGCAGACGCACATCGCGGCTTCCATCATGCCCCGTACTGCCAGCAAGAGATTGCCCGCGCGATCGCCCAGGTTTGATCCGAGCGCCACATAAGCTTTGCTGGCATGATTCTTATACGAAAACATGATTTTGGTGATACAGACTCTAGTCTGTGATCCTTCACCGCATCCACAGACTGAAGTCTGTGCCGCGAACGGCGCTATGCTACACTGACAATCGAACTCCAGTGAAGTACTAACTTGATAATTCCAGCGATGCGGTTTTCAGAATCGCGTCCGGGCGGGCAGGCCGGCCCCGCCATTACACAAATGGCTCGCAGACGCTTCCGCAGTACCCAACGTAACGAACCGGTTAGCGACCGATCCTTCCAGGAATATCTTTATCAGACCGCAGCGCCATCAACGAACCGTACTGAGTTGATGCGGCTGGTGCGCGGCGGCGAAGACACTTATCTCGAATTAAAGGTCAAACTTTCAAATCCGGAACGGATCGCGCAGGGCATCGTCGCGCTCGCGAATACCGGCGGCGGCACCATCGTCTTCGGCGTTAACGATCAAATGCGCGTCGAAGGAATCGATCATCCCGAGGAAGTTCAGGATGAACTGGTGCGCATCTGTCGCGAAGAAATTGTGCCGCCCCTGATTCCCTTCATCGATCGCATCGCTTTCGACAACGGCCGCCGCATCGTGGCTCTGGACGTCCAGGGCAGGCGCCGGCCCTATCGAACGCGCGATGGCCGCTTCTTCATTCGGGTCGGTGAAGACAAGCGCGAGACCTCGCCGGAAGAGCTATCCACACTGCTCGATGATGCCCGGCCGCTGCTCTACGAGGACCTTCCGGTCCCGCAGGCAAAACTAGCCGATATAGATGAAGCACATTTGTGGAGTTTCATCCGCGGCTTCGAGGGCGGCGCCTTTGACGAGTCCGCAATTAAGGGCTATCCGACATCCGAAATTCTCGAACGCTATCTCATGCTCGCAGTTAATCGTCAGGATGACGTCACGCCCACGGTGGCCGGTCTGATTCTGTTTGGGCGCGATGATGCTGTAGCCAGGCTGCTGCCGCGAACTTCAATCGTGGCGACCCGCTTCAGCGGAGACAATGCCCAGGCGCCGGTCGTCGAACGACTTGAGTTGCATGGGAATCTCGCCACGCTTTATGAATCCGCGCAACGATTCGTCAGGCGTTACTGCGACCTGTGGGATACGAGACCGGCGCGCGCGACGGCCGCGCCCGGCGATCCGGTGGTCGCCCGCGCCAACTATCACCAGGCAGCGGTGTCTGAAGCAATCGCCAACGCTTTAATTCATCGTGATTTGGTGGTACGTGATGTGACGACGCGCCTGCACATCTTCGATCGCGCCATTGAAATCGTGAATCCGCGGCGCAGCGCCGGCTTCGCACCACAAGCCCTGAAGAGCATTCGCTTTGGCGTCCAACAACGGCTGAATCCCGGCACCGCCTCGCTTTTTTCCAATGAAGCCTACGGGTTGAAACTCGTGCGCGGCGGACTTCCGAGGCTACTCCACGAAGCCCGGGCATTCTCAAATCGACTGCCTGAGATCGTTGCGTTCAATGATGAGTTCCGTTTGCGGATTCATGGCGTGTGATTTCTCTGTGATCCTCAGTGTCCTCTGTGGTAAAAAGGGCGATTCAACCACAGAGGACACAGAGAGGAAACAGACCAATGCGCAAACGCGCTTCACTAATTCTCGCCACCCTTCTCTTCGTCACACTCTCTACCGAACTCAACCTTCAACGCATATTTGCGCAAACCAAATCGATCCCAACTCCAACCCAAGTGCTGGGCTTCACGCCGGGCGACGATCGGAAACTCGCCAGCTGGGCCAAGGTCGTCGAGTACTTTCAGAAACTCGCCGCCGCCAGCGACCGCGTAAAGTTTGAAGAGATTGGCAAGTCAACCATGGGCGCGCCCTTTGTTTATGCGACCATCAGCGCGCCGGAGAATCTCCGCCGGCTGAATCAATTCAAGCAGATTCAACGACAACTAAATGATCCGCGACTCCTTGGTTCGCCTAAACTCGCGAATGCCAAAGCCCGCAGCTTGATTGCGAACGGAAAGACCGTCGTCGCCATCACCTGCGGCATTCATTCAACGGAAGTCGGTTCGTATTTGTCGAGCATGCTGATTGCGCATCGCCTCGCTTCAGCCAACGATCCGGAAACGCTGGAGATATTGCGCAACACGATCATCCTGCTGGTGCCTTCAACCAATCCCGACGGGGTAGACATCGTCAACAACTGGTATCAGAAGACGCTGGGCACGCCCTACGAAGGAACTGATCCGCCGCAGCTTTATCACAAGTACACCGGACACGACGACAATCGTGACTGGTACGCGTTCACGCAGGTCGAGACACAACTGGTCGTCGAAAAAATTCTCAACGAGTGGCATCCGCAGATCGTCCACGACATTCATCAACAGGGCGCATTTGGATCGCGCTTGTTCCTGCCCCCATACATGCCGCCGGTCGAGCCGAACGTGCCAAAGCAAATTGTTGAAGGCTACACGGAACTTGGAAATTATCTGGCGAAAGAAATGCGCGCTACCGGATACCAGGGCATCACGACTGATTCGACTTACGACGCGTGGTCGCCTTCGCGCGCCTACTCGCATTATCACGGCGGGGTACGCATGCTGCAGGAGACGGCCTCGTGCCGGCTGGCAACGCCAATCAACGTGCGCTTCGAGCAACTGCGTCCCGGTGAGGGCTACGATCCGCGCAAGGAAAGCGCGAGCTTCGGCCCGGTCTGGCAAGGCGGCGAGTGGCATATTCGGGACATCACGAACACCATGACCACCGTCGCGTTCTTTCTGTTGAAGCACGCAGCGCAGAATCGCGAGCATTGGCTGCAAAAGTTTTATGAGATTGAGAAATACGCTGTGCGGCCCCGAAAGCCGGGCGAATTGCAGGCACTAATCATAAAGCCATCCGTAAAATCGCAGAGATTCACGGGAATGTTTTCCACGCGCGCCTCCGATATCCTCGCAGGCATCCTGATGACGGCCGGTGTTGAAGTGGTAGATGCGAGAACGTTTAGAGTCGGCACGCGCACTTACGCGGCCGGCACATACGTGATTGATATGAAGCAGCCATTCGCTGGTCTGGCCGAGGCCTTACTCATCCCTCGCCGCTATCCGGATCTCCGCGACGCTTCAGGCCGGCCAATTCCACCATACGACGTCACGGCCCATGCACTATCGCTGCTCATGGATGTGCAGGTCGAACAGATAACGACACCTTTCAGATACGCGGCGAGGGCAACTGTGCAAACAGGAATGAATGGCGGCTGCGGTGATGCCGAGCCGCCTCCGCGGGCAATCTACAAGTCATCGGTCCCCGTGATGGATGAAGGTTGGACACGTTGGGTTCTCGATGAGCAGGAGTGTACGGGTTACCGATCGATCGGCGATCCGGACATTCGCAAAGGCAATCTTAATCACGACCTTACCACTATCGTGATTCCCGATCAGCCGCGCGCCGCAATTCTCAATGGCTATCGCAAAGGCACGATGCCCGACGAATACACCGGCGGTCTGGGCGAACAGGGCGTGAAAGCTCTGCGCGAATTTGTCGAAGCGGGCGGCACGCTCGTCTGTCTCAATCGCGCGTCCGATTTTGCAATCGAGCAATTCAAGTTGCCCGTGCGCAATGTCGTCGACGGTCTGCCGCGCACAGATTTCTACGTGCCGGGATCGATCCTGAGGATTGAACTCGATAAGAACGATCCGATTGCGGCAGGCATGCCGCAAGAATCGATCGCGTGGGTCGAGAACTCTCCCGTTTTTGAAGTCGCGAGTGATCCAGCGGCGTTGGCCCGGGTGAAGATCATCGCCTCGTATCCCAAGGACAAAGACCCTTTGCTTTCCGGCTGGCTCCTGGGAGCCGACCGGGTCAAGGGCAAAGCCGCACTGGTGGAAGTAGGCCTGGGCAAAGGTCATATCATTCTGTTCGGCTTCCGCCCGCAGTATCGCGGCCAGTCCGTGGCGACGTATCCACTATTTTTCAACGCCATCCGCTAAATTTCCACCGCTTACCGCGATCAGTCAGTCCCATCCCCGTGATCGGATGGTCAAGTTGCGGGCATAGTTCAGGGCGTCATTTGATCCATCTCCTAACGGAGATGGTACTGACCCGTACCATCGCTTTCCAGCATTGAACCTTTCGATTCGCTCGGGCGTATAATCCAACTGAACGCGCAAGACAGTTCGCGACCGAATGGTCAGCCTTTTCATTATCGCTTTCGCCTTAGTCCTCGGAATCCTTTTACTTTCAGCAATCGGTCTCTATTTTTGGCAGAAAACTGCGCGCGATAATTCTGAGCGCGTCCTGCCGCCGAATCCCGGTTTCTACGGTTTGTTCGGTATGCAACCCAACCAGACTGAAATGAAAACACAAGCTGAGATTGAGCGCCTTAAAGCCCTGGAGGCATCGCTGATTGACCGGGCGCGCGCGGGTGACAAGTCCGCGCTGATCAATGCTAAAGAAACCCGCGATGGCGATTTGTACCATCGAATTCTGAACGAACTCGTGCAACGAGTAGATTCAGAATCAACTTTGCTTTCCTTGATGTCCTTCGTGACGCAAAACGATTTGCCCGTCAACCTTAACCTGGCCCGGGCCGCGGTTGACTCGTGGCGAAAATCGCCGAGCCGGCAAGGTACCGCGAAAGCTTTGCACGTCGCGGCGTTAAGTGATGATGCCGAGTTCTATGGCCAGACAATTGAACAGGCATTGGAGCTTTGGCGTGCAGGAAAACTCGCCAATGTTTCCGCGGAAGAGCTCCGAGCTTTATTTGACGGCGAGTTTTGGATACTCTCTGCGCGCACTCGAGGGTCCGGCGCCGGATTTGTTTTGAAACGCACGCTCGCCAGCGCGCGCAGCGAATTGATGGCCGCGCCACAAACCGGAAATCAACAGCCGTCAACCACACCATATCAAGCCCTCCATAACGGTCGGGCTTCTGAAAACAGTTAGAGGTTTGCCATGAATAACATTGACCCAGTCCTCCTGGTTGCAGTTCTGATCTTAGGTTTCGTCGTCCTGGTAACTCTGCTCATCATTCTGCGCCGTATCTTTATCAACGTCGGCGCCAGAGAGATCGCCATCAAAGAGCGCCGCTACCTCGGGCGCCGCATGCCGCCGGGACGCGTGGTGGCCAGTGAAGGCGAAGTCGGCATTCAGGCCGATGTGCTGAAGCCCGGCCTTCATCTAATCAAATGGCCATTTGAAAAAGTCGTGCACAAGGTGGCGTTAATCGAAATCGGATCAGACGAACTCGGGGTGATCGAAGCGGTCGACGGCGAACCAATGCCGACCGGCCGGATATTTGCTCCGGATCGCGCCCAGAACGCGCATAACAATTTTCAGGATCCCATCGCATTCGTGAAACAGGGCGGCGTGAAAGGTATTCAATTGCGAGTTCTGCCTCCAGGTCTTTGGCCCATCCACCCATACCTGTTTCGCGTGTCAATCGCCAAAGCGACCGTGATTCCGCAAGGAAAAGTCGGCGTCGTGACCGCGACCGACGGCGGTCCGCTCGATCCCGGACGACTCCTGGGAAAGGCCATCGAGGGTCACAAAAATTTTCAGGACGCGGAACAATACATCGCTTCGAACGGACAGAAGGGGCCGCAGGTCGACATCCTGACGCCCGGAACCTATCGCATTCACACCCAATCAGCACCGCTCAACGGCACGAACGGAGGCAAGCCCGGATTATTTTACGTTCGCTTGTTTGATGCCACGGTCATCAATGAAAACGAGATTGGTCTGGTGGAAGCGCTCGATGGCGCGCAGTTAAATCCACGTGATTACGTCGCCGAACCCGTCGAAGGCCACGACAACTTTCAGGACGGCCACGATTTCATCAATAGTGGCGGTCAGCGCGGCCCGCAGAAAGACATCCTGCTGCCGGGCACCTATTACATCAACCCGCTGCTCTTCAAAGTCATTCCCGAAACCGCGAAAGAAGTTAAGCCGGGCGAAGTTGCGGTCATCGTTTCCAACACCGGCAAAGATCCTTCCGATGAAGTACGCCGGCAGATGGCCGCGAAGGTCCGCGCGCGCATGGAGCGTGAAGAGCAAGCCCAGGTCGAACAGTCGGCAGCGCGTCTCGATAAGATCGACGACGGCCGCACGGCCGAAGAAATCAAGGAAGACTTGATGACCGGAGATCCTGCGGACCGCCGGCTTGACGAAGGCGCGCATGAAGCCTACGTCGTGCCCGAAGGCTACCGCGGGATTCAGGAGACGGTGGTCGGACCCGGCCGCTATTACGTGAACACTCTGGCAATTACTCCGATCGTGATCCCGACTACGAACCAGACCGTCGAATGGACTTCAGGCGAAGTCGTCAACACCTTCAATCCTTTTGAAGTGATTTCGAAAGACGGCTTCACGATGCAGTTGGAAGTGCGCGTCGTGTTTCGCGTTAAACCGGAAGATGCGCCGTTCATGGTGGCAAAGATTGGCGGCATCGATCGCTTGATTCAGAACGTGATGCATCCGCTGATCGATTCGATCTTCCGTAATCAGGCTTCCGAATCTTCGGCGATGGCTTATCTGCAAAATCGTCACGAGGAACAGGAACGCGCTGAAGCCCGGGTGCGCGCGCACCTGCTGAAATATCACGTCGACGTCGTGAACGTGCTCATCTGTCACATCCACCTGCCCGAAGAGTTGATGAAGACGCAGACCGAAAAAATTCTCGCCGAGCAGCGGCAGAACATGTTCAATGCGCAGCGTGAAGCCGAAGAGAAGCGGATTCAGCTCGAGAAGACGAAATCGCAGGCCGACAATCAACGCGACTTGATGGCCGCGACTGTGGGCGTTGAGATCGCCAGCAAGCGGGCCGAGCAACGTAAGGCGGAAGCAGAGGGAGAAGCGTCCTATATCTCGCTCACCGGAAAGGCGGAAGCCGAAAAAGTTCAGCTCATGGGTGAAGCGCAGGGCGTTGCTTATCGCGAACAGGTGAACGCGCTTGGCGCGCAGGGCGTCGCGGTCGTCGAGACGCTGAAAGTCATCGGCGAAAAAGGCGTTCGAATCACGCCAGATGTGCTGGCGACCGGCGGCGGATCAGGGGACGGCGGCGGTATCGGAACTCTACTCTTGCTGAATTTGTTTCGCGATCAGTTGAAAGGAACATCATCAAACGGTGAGAAGTAGATTCTCCCCGTGCGCGGGTCACGGCGTCGACGATTTAACTTAGGGAGGGTTCTGCTCGCGGAGCTGCACCCGATAGAGGATGAACTCTCCCACTCTTTCTCCCGCGTCTCGCTGGTACCAACGATCCAGATTCAGGTAATTGGGTTCGTCGCCGGCGCGCACGATCACATGCGACAACCCAGGTGAAGCGGCGCGATCGAGATCAAAGGTTTGGGCATAATCAAGATATGCGTGCATTTGCGCGCGTAACTCGTCGGGGCCAATCGGGGTCCGGACGCCGGTTATGGCCCGATCCAGGCGACTGTAGGGAAACAGACCTGTCAGGAAATTCCATTCAGGATGGTTGAGCGCGGCCCAGAATTTCTTTTCGTCATAACCTAGATAATAAAGCTGACGCCAAAAGCGCTCCCGATTTTCCTTCTCGGTGACGCCGGGAAAGACCAGCATGCGCGGAGACCAGAGCACGGGCTGTGGCGCATCTGTGGGAAAACGATCAGCGAGCTTGAGGTCCGATACGAGCACGACGGGCGAGGTTGAGCCAGGTTGAAAGCCTGCGCCTAATTGCGCGAGCCGATCCGCGACCGGCTTGCCTTCATCAATCACGCGGTTGTAATCAAAACTCACGCTTGCGGCCAACCAAACCTCTCCAAATCCAAAAACCAGGGCGATCGCGGCGATCAAAGCCCATCGCCTATTTGCGATTACGCGGCCTCGCAGCCAGAGTGCAGCGGTCAAAATCACCGCCAGAATCGCGCAGTAATTCGCGATAAACCACTCGTAATGCACCGGTTGCAAGGTGCGCCCGGTCAGGACTTGTTGATTGAAATCAAGGACGACCGAGAGCGCCAACGAACCCGCCATCACCGTGATGCGTTCATTGAGCTGAAACAAGCCCTTGGCCGCGCCGATTCCGATCAGCAAGAGCGCCAGGACGGAAATGATCTCGGGAAACCGAAAAAGATCGGGTCGATGTGTGAAGGCCAGGGCTTGCGCTGCATCGACGGTTGCGGCGCGACGAGCCAGCAGCGAAAAGTAAGGTAACAAAGCTGCGATTCCGAAAACGATGATGATGCCGAAAACGATCAATGTTCGCCGGCGATCGTTTTTCCTGAACCAGAGCGACACAGCAAACAGACATCCCAGCCAGGACACCGCCGCCGTCCACAGGTAGAAGTAGGAAAATATCAACAGCCCCAGGACCAGACCGGCGCCGCTCGCAGCCATCACGCTCTGTTTTTGACTGGCTCGCGTTAGAGCAATCCAGATCAAACCGCCCAGCACGAAAAAAAGAGGGAAGGCTACCGCCGGTTGATACAGTCGCAGGAAAGGCAGGTGATACACGGAATTCGACGCGACCGCATGCGAAATCCAAATGGGAATCAGGTAAGGCAAAGTCAGAACGTATCGAGCCATGCCCTGACCCGCCACCAACGTTCCTAGTCCAAGAATGACCGGCACTGAAGCCGCGCTTAATCGATCGTCACGCGTCAGCAAGCAAACAAACCAGAACAAAGCGAGCGACGAGGCAAAAGCACAAAGCGCGGGAAGAATGATGAAGGCTTTGGCGGAGCTGAGATGTAAGGCGCGCGCCGGCAAGGCGACTGCATAAGCCGGAATCAATTGGACGGAAAAAAGCGATTCGGTGGATGCGTTGGCATCCGCGCCGCGGCCCGTGAACGGATCGTAACGACGCGGGTTCCCGCGAATCAGCGAAGCCAGGTAAGCGGAGTAAGCTACCTCGTCGGGATGGCAAATGGCGTTGGCGCCATTCCATTGCGACCCGCGACTCACCACGAAATGCACTTGTGGGAAAAGCGCAATCAGCATCATGCCGCCGGCGGCCAATAATCCCCACCGCCATCGAATGCGGCCAGTTGAGTGAGCGACATTCACGAGTTTCAAGAATCGCGTTGTCAGAAACTAGACGCTCTCAGGTGCGCAGTCAACAAGTAGATTCTTTCTTACACTCGCATGTTCGAAGTAATGGCGGGCAGATGCCACGTCGGATTCTATTTGCGATTTCAATTGCTCGAGAGATGCGAACTTCTGCTCGTCACGCAACCGATGGAGAAACCGCACCCGCACGACGTCACCGTAAAGATTGCCACTCCAATTAATTACATGCGTTTCGATTGAGCTCTCCGCATGGTCGCCGAACGTTGGCCGGGTGCCGATATTCGTGACGCTGCCGCGCCATCTGTCGCCGAGTAAAGTCGCCGTGACATAAACGCCCGCGCGTGGAGTGACCCGATTTCGGGGCTGGATGTTCGCCGTAGGAAATCCCAACTTGACGCCCCGCTGGTCACCGCGAACCACCAGGCCTTCAACTCCGTAAGGACGGCCGAGCATTCGACGGGCGAGGTTCACGCGCCCATCCAACAAAAGTTCGCGAATGCGCGTCGAACCTATTCGGGTGCCACGCAAGCGCACTTCTGGAACTTCATCGGCAAAAAAACCGAGCTGGCTGCTTATCCGGCGGAGTAATTCAATGTTGCCTTCGCGGTTGTGTCCGAAGGCAAAACCGCGGCCCAGGTAGATTTCCCTGGCCCGGAGCCGATTAGCGATGGTATCTCGTAGAAAGTCCTCAGCCCGAATTTCTGAAAACGCGCGATCGAAATGGATGATGATTGTCTGTTCGATGCCCAGGATCCCGAGCGCTTCAATCTTCTGATCAAAAGTCTGCAGCAGCGGCGGCGCGGACTCAGGATGCAGCACGGCGCGCGGATGAGGCTCGAAAGTTATGACGGTGGGAATTGCGCCCATCGCGCGCGCGCGATCAACGACGGTCTTCATGATGAGCTGGTGACCGAGATGCAGTCCATCAAACACACCCAGCGTGACAACGTTCGGGCGCGCAATATCAGCGTTCTCAGTCCCGTGAAATAATTTCATGAATGACAAGTGGCAAGTGACAAGATGTTCGCCGTCCTGCTTGTCACTTGTCACAAGTCACTCGTCACTAATAATCAGCCCGTCATAAGCCCACTCGACTCCATCGGGGAGCAACTTTGAATCACGCGCGTGTTTCACTTCATGGGTGATGTGAGTGAAGTAGGTACGCTCGGGCTTCAACTGTTCGACGTATTCCAGCGCCCGCTCGAGCCAAAGGTGTGTCTGATGCGGGCGAATCCGCAGGCAATCAAGCGCGAGCACTTTCAGACCTCGTAATCCATCGAGGGTGGCCGGCGGAATCTCGCTCAAGTCAGTCGCGTAAGCAAAGTCGTTGAAGCGATAAGCGATTACCGGCAGCCGTCCGTGAATGACTTCGAGCGGCGTTACTTCAAGGTCGCGACCAAGGCAAAAAGGCGCGCCGTTGACGACCGTGTGCGGAACAATCTGCGGCAAACCGCCGCCGAAGTGCGTCGGCTCAAAGACGTATTGAAAGATGCGGCGGATATCCTTCCACGCACGCTCATTCGCATAAAGGCCCAGTGCTCCATGACGAAAATTCAGCGGCCGAATGTCATCCAATCCAAAGATGTGATCGGCGTGACAATGTGTGATCAGCACCGCATCCAGGTGCCGCAATCCAATTCTCAGGGCCTGCTGTCTGAAATCGCTGGAGGTATCGACGATGACAGTCTGGCCGGCGTGTTCGATGAGCACTGAAACGCGCAGCCGCTGATCACGCGGATCGTCAGACGTGCACGTCTCGCAGTCGCACGCGATTGAAGGCACGCCTGTCGAGGTGCCGGTGCCTAAAAAGGTGAGTCTCATTTTAGTGAGCAGTGAGCGGTGAGCAGTGAGCCGTCATGCGAAATCTCTGGATTGAGAGTCTGAACTGCTTACTGCTTACGGCTGACCGCATTCATTTTCCGCCGGTGATGTCGCTGGCGCTGAACTTCGTGGGTGAAGCGGGAGCATTCGTGAACGAGACGTACTGCATGCGCAAATCGGCTAACAGATGCTCAAGTGTCTGCGCCTCCTGAACATCCAGGTTGCCTCGGGTTTTCTGCTCCAGCATTCCCAGTACATCGATCCAATGCTTGGCGGTTTGCAGGTCCACGCCCGTTTCGCCCGTCACGGGATGCGGCATCATTCCCAGGCTCGCGGCTGCATTGGATGCCAGGGACATCACGAGACTGAGAAAACTGGCCGGATCATCGAGCGGATCGCCATGCGCATGTTCTCGTTCCGGGCGCGAAGGTGCGGGACGGGGTGGCGGTTCGGCCGGCGGCGCTGGTTGAGAAGACAGGACTTTCGCCGCAGCGTTTTCAACCTCGGCGGCCTTGGCGGCGCTTTCAGCTTCCTGCTTTTCCTGCTCAGACAGTTCACGCGGCGAACCGTCAGGATTGAAAGGGCGACGGTCAACTACTTTGAATGTAGGTTGTTCTTCACTCATACGCTTGCACAGTGATACGCATGAATATCGTAAGCAGCATGCGCACCGGCTGAAGTGGAATTAGGACACCGTCGATCTTAGCATCGCGTTTCATTTGAGCAAAGTAGCGCAAATTGCTAAGTTGCGAAGCTGCGCAAGTTATTAACTTGCGCTACTCTGAAACCAATCACATGGCGAAAACTTTTGCTGACCTGGTTGAATTGATGGATCGACTGCGCGATCCGGGCGGCTGTCCGTGGGACCGCGAACAAACTTATGCCACGCTCGCGCCCATGCTTTTGGAAGAGGCCTATGAAGCGTTCGACGCGATGGAAGAGGCCCGACTCGGACGCTTCGATAACCTCCGCGAAGAACTTGGCGACCTGCTTTTTCAAATTACTTTTTTTGCGCGCGTCGCCAAGGAGAAGGGTGAATTCAACATCGACGATGTCATCACCCAGGTCCACGAAAAGATGGTGCGGCGACATCCGCACGTGTTTGCTGACACGACCGCAGGCGATTCGGCGGAGGTTTTGCGCAACTGGGAAGCAATCAAAGCTGAAGAGAAGCGGGCGGCCGGAAACGACGCGAACCGAACGGCGTCAATTCTCGACGGTGTCTCAACGAAAGCGCCGGCCTTGATGGAGGCGCATCAAATCTCAACCAAGGTCGCGCGCGTCGGATTTGACTGGAAGAACGTCGAAGAAATTTTCGACAAAATGCAGGAAGAACTCGATGAACTGCGCGCCGCCATTACGGCGCACGCCGAAACCAACGACGAAGCCGATCACGCGCATGTGCGCGAAGAAATCGGGGATTTGCTGTTCGTCATTACGAACATCGCGCGCCGTTTGAATGTCGAGCCTGAGGCCGCCTTGAAATTGAGCAACCGCAAATTCCGGCAGCGGTTTAGATTTATCGAGGACCGCCTGCGAGAGCAACAGCGCAAGTTCGACGACGTTACGATCAATGACCTGGAAGCCCTCTGGCAGGAAGCCAAACGCTAATTTGGAGTGCGGTGGCAGAGCGAAGGCGGCGATATCGCTTTGGATTTCATATCGGCGTATTACCGCAATCCAAAGCGCCGTCGCCGCTTCGCTCTGCCGGCGCACTCCAAATTAAAGCTTCACGATCACCGATTCCATCTTCTCGCGTGGCGGCGGTAGAGGATCGCTCTTGAGATTTCCTTCCACATTCATCGCCTGTCCCGTGGACATAATGCCCGAGACGCGCATCTTGAATTCGTCCGCGTTGGTCGCGTTGTGAATCGCTTCTTCCATCGAGATTCGTCTCTGCTGGAGTAACGCGAACAAAGATTGATCGAAGGTCTGCATGCCGTACTGGGAGGCGCCGTTGGCGATGGCCTCGCGAATCATGTACGTCTTCTCTTCGTTGATGATGTAGTCGCGAATTAATCCCGTCGAGACCAGCACCTCAACCGCAGGCACGCGGCCTGAACCCTTTGCGGCGCGCACCAGACGCATCGAGATGACCGCTTTCAGAATGCCGGCGAGTTGAATACGCACCGACTTTTGTTGATGCGATGGGAATGATGAAACTATGCGAGTGACCGTCTCGGTCGCGTCCAGCGTGTGCAGAGTCGAGAGCACCAGGTGGCCGGTCTCGGCCGCGGTCAACGCAGTTTCAATCGTTTCTTCGTCCCGCATTTCTCCAACCAGGATTACATCCGGGTCCTGCCGCAAAGCGCCCCGTAACGCTTCAGCAAACGAACGGGTATCGACTTCAACTTCGCGCTGGGTGACGAAGGCCTTCTTATCGCGGTGCAGGAATTCGATGGGGTCTTCGATCGTGACGATGTGTCCCGAACGCGACGAATTGATCCGGTCAATCATGGCCGCCAGCGTCGTCGACTTTCCTGAACCCGTCGCGCCGGTCACCAGGATCAATCCGCGCCGCTCTTCACAAATCCGATCGATCACGGGCGGCAGCCCGAGTTGCGTCGCGTTCTTAGTATGATCGGGGATGACGCGGAGCACGAGACTCACCGTCCCCCGCTGCTGAAAAATGTTGGCGCGAAATCTGCCGACGCCGCTCACGCTGTAAGCGATATCAACTTCGGAAAATTCTTTCAGCTTTTGCTTCTGGCGGTTCGACATGATCGAGAAGGCCATGTCGAGTGTGTCGTCCGGAGACAATCGCGGCGCTTCAGCGATAGTGTGCAACTCGCCGCCGATGCGCATCACCGGACATGAGCCGACTTTCAGATGCAGGTCAGAAGCAAAGTGGGCGGTAGCTGTAATTAATAGATCATCAAGTTTGACTGGCATGGGGACAGTTCGTCTCGCAGTTTCTAAAACATTCTTTTGAGGTTGGGCAAGAAACTGAAGGGTTGGGCGCTTCTCAGAAGAGGCCGGAACCAATTCCATCATAACGAGCCGTCCGAAGATGCGTCAACGGTTTTCCGATAACCGGAAGGGTTGGAGCCTCTATGTCGTAAGGGAATTAATGAGCTGCGATGACTAGCAGGTAATTCGCCTAAATTCGCACAAAGTACCCGAAGTTTCGCCATTGGGGCGATTCTCATCCATCCCGGCCGCAATCATAGAAAAAATTGGTCGGCGAAAAGCGTACCTCGGTTAGCGAAAAGAATGCTATAAACACACCGCAATTTACTCCTAACTCGGAATCAATGACTGAGACCTGTCGCTTTTTTGAGCCTGCGTGTTCGCAACGGTTCGCAGTTTCTTTCATCATCAAGATCATAACCTTTGGCGCAATCTCGCTGGGCGCCGTCAGTGTTTCCGGCCAAACAGCGCCGCCGCATTCGGCGACGCAATTCTGGAGCGAGCAGCAATTTTCCGCTCCGATGAACGACCGGATTGACCTGGTCCTGCTGGGATATCTACATCTTGGCCGCAAGTCTGAGCGGCCGGTGGCGGAGCATGCCGCCACTGGTCTCGGAGTCTCGTTCAGACTTGGAAAACACCTGACCGTCTTTCCGTTCTACACACATTTCGAAAACCAGCCGGCCGTGGTGTCGCGCAATAAGGAGGAACGATTGACGATCGAAGCTACTCTGAAATTTCCGCTTCATCACGTGACGATCAGCGATCGAAACCGGTTTGAATACCATTGGCGCACGCCGCATCTGAATTTCATTCACTATCGTAATCGGCTGCAGTTGGAGCGAGCGCTGAAGGTTGGGGGCCTCACCGGATTTATCGCCGATGAAGTCTTTTATGACACCCATTTTGATGCCTGGATTCGCAATCGCATTTACGCCGGCGTCGCCAAGAAGGTGAACAGCCATTTCACATTTGAGGTTTACTACATGCGACAGAACGACGGACACTCGCGTCCGGGCGATCTAAACGTTCTGGGTAACACCCTGAAATTTCGTCTGTAAATTGGCTGCAACAACCGCTGTCAGCACCGCCAGCTTGCATGTTATAGTGCGCGCCACGTTTTAGTTTTCGGAGTGCATGCAGTTCTCAGGGATGGTCCCTGCGTGTCAAAAATGATCGAGGAACAAAACACGCGTGTGCAGTGGGCGAAGGTCATCGATCATACGCGCTGCATCGGCTGTCACGCGTGCACAACTGCGTGCAAATCTGAAAACGTTGTTCCCATCGGTGTCACCCGCACCTACGTTAAGCACGTCGATGTTGGCGTCTTTCCGCAGACGCGGCGCGCGCACCAGGTGACCCGTTGTAATCAATGCGCGCATGCGCCGTGCGTCGCTGCTTGTCCAACTGCGGCGATGTTCAAGCGCGCGGACGGCATCGTCGATTTCGACAAGTCCATCTGCATCGGCTGCAAAGCCTGCATGGCTGCTTGTCCCTACGACGCCATCTTTATTAATCCCGAAGATCATTCGGCCGAAAAATGTAACTTCTGCGCGCACCGCATCGACGTGGGATTGGAACCAGCCTGCGTCGTCGTGTGTCCCACCCAGGCAATTTTGATTGGTGATATGAACGACGGCGATTCGTACGTTGGTCAAATCGTGAATCGCGAGCCGGTAAACGTGCGTCGCCCTGAAAAAGAAACGCTGCCGAAGCTCTTCTACAAAGGCGCGCATCAGGCGACACTCGATCCGCTGGCGGCGCGTCGTCCGGAAGCGGGCCTCTTCATGTGGAGCGAGCAGCGCCAATCGAACGAGCACGTCGTCTCCGGCAATCCGACTTACAACAATACTTCGGCGGCCGCGCTGTTGACTTACGACGTCGCCCATTCAATTCCCTGGGACTGGCGGGTGAGTTTGTATACGTGGACCAAAGGGATTGCGAGCGGTGTTTATCTGGTCGCGGCGCTTTTGGTTTTGTTTGGGTACATGGGCTTCGGCGATTGGCTGTGGACCACTGTCGCACCGGTTATCTCTGCTGCATTCCTGGGGATTACCGGCGGCCTGCTGATTTGGGACCTCGAGCATCCGATGCGGTTCTTTATGATCTTCACGCATTCTCAGTGGCGCAGTTGGTTGGTAAGGGGCGCCTATATCATTGCCGGATACTCGCTGATACTCGTATTGCATTTACTTGTGGTAGTGCTGGCCAGTCGTAAGCCAGATCTGGATTTTTCATGGTTGCGGTGGCTGGTGCTGCCGGGAATTATCTTTGCCGCTCTGACGGCTGTCTATACGGCCTATTTATTTGCCCAGGCGAAAGCCCGCGATCTATGGCAGAGTCCCCTGTTGCCGCCACATTTACTAACGCAGGCGCTGCTGCTGGGCTCGGCGATAATCTTACCGTTCGCGGTTTGGCACGGTTCGTTTCGCGAACCCGTCGGGTATTTGTCCGTTCCCCGGCCTGGGATGGCGCTGCTGTGGATGCTTGCGATCACGACCTTATTACACCTGGTGATGGTCGCCGGTGAACTTTCGCTGACGCACGGCACGGCCCATACGCGTGCCGCGATTTGGGAAATGACCAGCGGACGCTATCGCAGCTACTTCTGGGCCGGGATTATCCTGAGCGCGATCGGTGGATTGATGCCGATGATAGTGTTGGCTAGTCGCCTTCCCATCCTTGAGGGAGTCACCGTTTTTGATCCAACGATTACGACCGGCGCCACGCCCTTAGCTCTGGTCGGAATGGCGCTGTACGAACATGCTTACGTGCAGGCGGGACAATCAGTGCCGCTCGCCTGAACACAACACGAAGAAAAAGATCGCGATGGCAGAGACCAACTCGTAGCGCCGGCGGGCGACTCGTGATTCGCACTAGTTTTTCTGTTTTCTAAAACCCTGAAAGGATCCGAACGAAAATGTTTCCCAGATACTTCAGCAGTCACGTCGCGTTCGTTCTGCTCATTGCCGCGATTTGGGCCTGCGGCAGCAGCAGTACCAACACCGGCGAAACCGATAAGGCAAACAAACTGGTCGATGATGGCAATGCCGCCGTACAGGAAGCCAAGAAGGCCGTCAGCGACGCCGAGGCTAAGAAAGACCAGATGATGAAAACCGATATTCGTCGTCTGGCCGAAGCGCGCGTCCGGGCCGCTGAAGCCATCGCCGCCTATGACAAGGCTGCCGAAAAATGCAAAGCCGCCGCTTCGAAATACGACGAAGCCAGCCGCCTGCAAATCAGCGACAAGTTTAAGCAGTACCTGATTCTAAAGGTGAAGGAATACAACAAGCGCGCTGAGATGGTCGAAGCCGCCAAAGGCACGCCCCAGGCTTTGATCGAGAGCACGAACCGCTCGAGCTTCGTCATTCGGGCAAATTCGAATAACGCGAAAGTCGATCAGCTATACAAGGAAGCCGAAGACCTCGGCGCGCAAGCGGACAAGATTTTCAAGGACAATCCGGACATGTTTAAGAAGTCTTAGCTGACGGCAGTCAGAACCGCGGG
>JBIOZK010000074.1:0-5399 GCA_044870975.1 Pyrinomonadaceae bacterium | reverse complement strand
GCGCGGTTTCGTAATCCATATCATCCTTATCCTGGATTGATTCGAGCGCCGCACGCGCCTCTTCTACTTTCCCCACACCTAGTGCCGCTTCGTTCTTCACGATTAAAACTCGCGGTATTGCTCCGCGGAGGCGCGCAATAGCTGCGTTCGCAACACGCTCGGAATCGCCGAATCGTCGCAACCCTGAATACGTTTGCACGAGACTGGTAGCGAGTGACCCATTCTGCGGGTCAAGCTCCACCGCTTTTTCGCCATCGCGAATCGAGGCCTCAAATTGCCCCAAACGGCGTTCGACCAATGAAGCGAGGGTGAAGAATTCAACTTCATGAGGCGCGGAAGATGGGATCCTCGATAATTCCTGCTCCGTCCGGCGGTAGTCGCTCAACCCATGATAGTAGTATCGAGCAAGAGCAAGGCGTGCTTCTTCGCGATTTGGCTCTAGCCGCAGGGCTGCCTCCGCTGCGTCTTTCGCGGCAGCGAGATACTGCGGCGAATGATCCTCTCCAAAACGATACCGCAAAACGTAAACTTCATTGAGCAGGCAATAGGCAAGAGTGAACTTTGGATCGCGGGCGATCGCCTCTTTAGCGAGACTAATCGCTGCCTCCCAATTCTCGCGCGTCATGGGTCCGCCACCGCGGAAAGCGGCGCGAGCGCGGAGATAAAGATCGTAGGCTTGCAAATCCTGCGTAGGTTGCCTCCAAATCTCGGCCTTTTCGCCGGTGGACAGGGTTGCTTTGAGTTGGGCTGCGATCGTCTGCGCGAGCTCACTCTGAAGCGCGAAGATGTCCTCCAACTTGCGATTGTATTGCTCCGCCCAAATCTGGGTGTCCGTCTGGGTGTCGATGAGTTGCGCGTTGATCCGCACGCGATCGCCAAAAATCTGCACACTCCCCTCCAGCACGGTCGCAACACTCAGGTCGCGCCCGATCTGTTTCATGTTTCTATTCTTGCCCCGGTAAGGTGCGACCCCACTGCGGCTAATGACCTTCAGATCTCCCACTCTGCCCAGGTCCGTCAGAATATTGTCCTGAACACCATCGGCAAAATACGATGGAGAATTGTTGTCACCCAGACTTTCGAAAGGCAGGACTGCGATACTTTTCCGGCTATCAGAGGCCGGCGTATTGACTCCGCGCATCCGCGTGCTGGCTTCCTCACGTCCAGTTTGTTGAGACCGAGCCCAAAACGCCAACAGAACTCCGGCCAGCACAATCAGAGTCGCCGCGCTCGCCAGGAGACGTGATCCATTTCGCTTGATCAGACACTTCGCGCGATAACCAAGGGTAGGGTGCCGCGCCACAACCGGCTCTCGCGCAAGGTAGCGTCGAATATCATCCGCAAGATCTGCTACGGTGGCATAACGCATCGCGGGTTCCTTGTGCATCGCGAACAGGACGATCGCGTCGAGATCACCGCGCAACAGCCGTGCGGTTTGTGCATCGGAGGCAACCGCGCTCGGAGGCGGCGGAACTTGCTCACCCACCACCAGGGCAAGTTCCTCACGCGTGGGACGCGCGGTAGAAAAGCGGTGAGGCTTTTGGTGGCTCAACATTTCATAAAGCAGCGCGCCTAACGAGTAAATATCAGTCGCGACTGTTATGGGATCTCCCTTCGCCTGTTCGGGCGAAGCGTAGATAGGTGTCAAATGCTGCTGTGCCTCGGAAGTCAATTGCGCCGCATCTTCATCTTTCGCCAGGAGCTTCGCGATCCCGAAGTCGAGCAGCTTCGGTTCCCCTTCGGCGTTCGCCAGAATGTTGCTGGGCTTGATGTCGCGATGAACAACCAGATTTCGATGTGCAAATTCAACCGCGGCGCAGATCTTCAAAAACAAATCCAGTCGTTGCCGCGTCGACAGCTTTTGCGCGACTGCAAAGCGCGTCACCGGTGCGCCGACAATGTAGTCCATTATGAAGTAGGGCAGCCCGTCGTCGGTCGTGCCTGCATCAAGCAGTCGCGCAATATTTGGGTGATCGAGCTTGGCCAGTATCTGGCGTTCCGCTCGGAAGCGGCGCAGGATCTCAGCTGTGTCAGCGCCTCGATTCAGTATCTTAATCGCGACTTGTTTCTCAAACTGACCATCTGCGCGCTCTGCCAGGAAAACTGTGCCCATCCCGCCGTGGCCAAGCTCACGGACGATGACATACGCGCCTATGCGATCTCCGGCTCGCGAGGGTGCCTCCTGCCAGAAAGTGGAGGCTGCGTTCCGCACGCAATCTTCGAAGCTGTCGGTGCGCTCCTGAAGAAGCGCCTCCGCTTCGGCCAGCAGCGACTCCGCCTCTTCGAGCAAATCCGTATCCGGACCGCAGCGTCTCTCCACAAGGGCAATCCGCGCCGCTGAAGAGTTTTGTTCTAACGCTTCGCCCAGAATCGTTTTCAAACGATCCCAGCGTTGCGGATCGATGTTCCCTTGCCCGAATTGGCTAGTCGTTGTGGCCACGGAGAATTTGAACCTCTTAATTCGCTGATAGCTCTCGCCGAAGCCAAATTTTCGCTACGGTCCACTCCCGCTTCACGGTGGCCGGCGAAATTTCCAGTAACTCGGCTGTTTCTTCGACCGTCAGCCCGCCGAAAAATCGCAGTTCGACGATGCACGCCTGTCGCTCGTCCAGAGCTTCAAGTGCCCGCAACGCGTGGTCGAGCGCAGTCACATCAATTTTGCGGCTGTCATAAAATTCGAGAGTCAGTCTTAAAGGATCCGAGCCGCCACGTTTCAAACGGTGTCGCGCGACAGCGTAGTTAGTCAGCGTCTGTCGCATCACCCGTGCGAAGATTCCGATAAAGTGACTACGGTTTTGCCAGATAAGATTTTTCTCGCCAATCAGGCGGAGGAAAGCCTCATGCACGAGCGCGGTGCGCTGAAGAGTATGAGCGGTCCGTTCGCCACGCAGAAAGGTCTCGGCCAGACGACGCAAGTCATCGTAGACCTCCGGCATCATCTCGCTAATCGCGGTAGCCTCATTGCGCTCGGTATGATTCGCCTCAGGCGCAAGAGGAGGAGTCAACGGGGCCGCGGGGGACGGCATGGGCCTCTCAGTGCGAACCCTTGCCATAACGGCAAAGCCTAACGCATCTCGTGCCAAGGCGTCCAGCCAGAGCTCGTCGCTCTGCGGCTCGATTCCTTGTCGCGCGTCTACAGCGCTCATCACTACAACTGGATTTATCCTACAATTCTTTCTTCGTGCTCTGATTCGACAAGACCGGCCCATCCTGGATGGGCCGGCCTCAATCTCTCGTTGGCGAAGATTCAGGAAGATTATGGCTTCGCGGTATCGGTCAGAAGTTATTCTCGCACGAAGCCGTGAACCACGTTGGCCGAGTCCAAATAGAATCCGGTCACCGATCCGTTTGGAGCAATGCTATATACGTTCGGACCTTGACCCGGTCCTGTGCCCGCGCCCGGAACGTCGATCTCAACTAAGGCGCCGTGCTTATCGCGCACAAAACCGTGATTCACATTTGCCTCGTCAGTAACCCATCCTGTGATCGCTCCGCTAGGATTTATTCCAAAAGGAAACGTACCTTGGAGGGGGCCGGTTCCCGCGCTTGGAGCATCGAACGTGGTAAAGACGCCATTCCTATCCATCAGGAAACCGTGACTCGCATTGTCTGCGTCAATGTAGTTTCCCATGATGTTTCCATTTGCAGTTAAGCCTCCGCCAAAAGTACCCTGGCCCGGGCCCGTGCCCGCGCCTGGAACATCGAATGTGGTGATGACGCCTTCCTTATCTCGCAGGAAGCCGTGGTTCGCATTAACCCCGTTATCGTAGAATCCTGTGATCTCCCCACCTTGGCTGATTGCGAAGGGAAACGTACCTGGGCCGACTTCCGCACCGGGCACATCGAATGTGGTAAAGGTGCCATTTTCATCTCTGAGGAAACCATGACTCACAAAGGCCGAGTCAACGTACCATCCCGTGATCGCCCCGTTCGGGTTTATGATGAGCGGACTAAAAGGAAAGGTGCCCTGACCGGGCCCCGTGCCCGCGCCCGGCGCATCGAAGACTGTAATCGCGCCTTGGTTGGAGCGAACGTAGCCGTGGAATACATTGCCTGCGTCATTGAAGAATCCCGTAATGGCGCCGCTCGGGTTGATGGCGTAGGCCCGCGTCCCCTGGCCGGGGCCTGTGCCCGCACCCGGTGCGTCGAAGATGCTGAAACTGCCATCGTGGGACCGGACGAAACCGTGTCGCACATTGTTCGCGTCACGGCTAAATCCTATGATTGTCCCGGATGGATTGATGTTGGTGGCATAGGTGCCCTGAAGGGGTCCCGTGCCTGCACCCGGCGCGTCAAAGCTGGTGATGGTTTGTGCAGCCGTTGGGATGGCTATTGCCCCGGCGACCAGGATGATTGCCGCCGGTACAAGCTGAAGTTTTCTTTTGGCTAAATAGAATGGTTTCATACCCCTTAACGCAACAACGAACCGGAAAACGGCTCATTCTTCGGAAAAATTTCGCGCCTTTGGCTAACGATCTAGAGAAGCTTTTCCTTTGCGCCGTAGCTCAAAAGGCTACCGAGGGTTCGAATCTCTCTTTCCCTAGTCTGTCAACTTCCGCTGGTCGCGTCCTTTCCACAGCGGATGCGACACAGCGGTAAGCGGAAACAGATTCGTCGTCGTTACCGACGGGAAATCTCGTAGATCGCTCCGTTCGAGAGCGAGACGACGAAGAGGTTTCCGTTAGGCCCGGTCTTAATGTCGGTGCCTATGCCGAAGTTACGCCCAAACAACAGGCTTTCACTCTCGGTGATGTCGAACTTGTCGAGGTTGTCGGCGACGCGATCTTCCAGTCGCGGATCGTCAACCGCAATCTTCTGACGGTTGCCGGTGAGATTGAACCGGAACAAGTGTCCTCCTTGCAGCGTGGTACGCGCCGCGCCGAGGATCATGTCACCATCATACTGCGGTCCGAGGGCGCGGCCCCTGATGAATCCAAGCCCTGCCGGTGCGACTTCAAACTTCCAGCTGAAGTCCGGGTCACTGTAATGCGCGCCCGGCAGCATCACGAACCGCGACTGCGCCTCCGCGGCCGAGTCGGCGATGTTTGTCGGCGGCCAGCGCATCTGTTGCAGGTTGCCGCCGAACATCGTGGTCTCGATCTCCTTGAACTGGGCGATCCGCGCGAGCGGCCCCATCACTTGGATCCAGCCGCCGTTCATCCCTGGTCTGACCAGATTCAACTCGGTGAACGAGTCGTCACCGTTCTGCTCCAGCCAAAGATTGCCGGACTTCGGGTCGAAGTCGAAGCCGAAGCTGTTACGCAGGCCGTACGAGAATATCTTGTGAATATTGGCGATGACCTGCGGGTTCTCCTCGATCTGCCCCCGGATCTCACCACCAGGCAGCCGGCGAGTATGAAAGTTGATGTACGATTGGCCGGCGAGGATATTCGGCAGCT
>JBIOZK010000073.1:0-45564 GCA_044870975.1 Pyrinomonadaceae bacterium | reverse complement strand
TCACGCGGCGTTGCTGGGTCAGGCTTTCGCCCATTGCCCAAAATTCCCGACTGCTGCCTCCCGTAGGAGTCTGACCCGTATGTCAGTGTCAGTGTGGCCGACCGCCCTCTCAGGCCGGCTACAGATCGTCGCCTTGGTAAGCCGTTACCTTACCAACTAGCTAATCTGCCGCAGGCTCCTCTTCAGGCGCGAGGTTCGAAAATCCCCCGCTTTAACAACTGTCACCATGTGGTGCCGCTGCATTATGCGGTATTAGCGCAAGTTTCCCTGCGTTATTCCCCACCCGAAGGTAGATTACCTACGTGTTACTCACCCGGACGCCACTCTACTTGCCCCCCGAAGGGGACTTTCGCGTTCGACTTGCATGTCTGAGGCACGCCGCCAGCGTTGATTCTGAGCCAGGATCAAACTCTCGTTAATAGTTTGTTCACTGGAACATTATCTCTTACTGGTCTTACTATCAGTTTCGATAATGACTCTTCTTCAGAGTTTTAACGCGAACTTTATCGTTCGCGGTTGACTCTCAAAGGTCTAAATTGAAACGGACACGCTCTATCTAGTTTTCAAAGATCGAATTGTTTTTGGATTCGAGCTCGCGCTCTTTGTGATCCAAGCTTGGCTGGGTTAGGAACTACTTCGAGTTGCCTTTATGAGGAGTTTATCCTCCCAAGCAAACGCGCATTCTAACGAACGGCGTAGTGAGTGTCAAGCGCGGGAACGAAGTTTTTCACCAATAACTTCATTGCGGTCCACCGTGAGGCTTTCCCCGCGTTCATAAAGACTGACATTAGATGAGCAATTCCCCGTTTGGTTGCCCATCTCCGGCCTTCTTTGTGACGAGCCTCCCATTCCGATTTACTTCTTTCTCACGGCCTTAATCTCTTCCGGCGGCGTCACTCGCATTACGCCATGATCGTCCCGATAGAGTTTGAAAGTCATGTCTTTTACCTGACCAGTGCTGTCCTTGACCCGGATGGTAAAGGTCCGGTTAGCGCCCTTCCCTTCTATTCGAAGCGGCAGATAACCCTCAACGTCCTGGCTGCGATAGGCGGTGTAATGGTCCTGATCGTGCTTCTCGTAGCCGAGCACGTATACTCGATCGAAGTCCGGCTCATCGAGCCTGTGGGGCTCGTCTTTTGGATTACTTTTCTCCAAAATCACCCAACTGCCGGGCCGGGTGTCTTTGCCCACGTCCTTTGTCCTGGCAGATGAGTCTTCACTCGAATCGTCATCCAGTCTGCGCCAGGCCACGAATTCCCTGCCCGTGCGGTAATAAATAATGTCACTGGGAACAGTAAGTTCAACCTGTTTTCCGAAAATCCATCCTTCCGGCGCCGGTGAAATAGACGGCGACAGTCTGACCTTGTACCAAAGTTCCGTCGTCTCTTTTTCCTCAGGATTGTCATCCTCTTCGCGCTGAATCTTTTTGTTGCTGTTACTCGCGGTGCCGGCCTTCGGCGCGGTGTCGCTTTCTGCTCCTTCAGCCCCTTTGAACTTCGCCACTCTCTTCCATCCAATGATTTCAAAACTCGAGCCGCTGTCGAGCCGCATCATGATGTTCTCGTTATTGCTTCGGTCCGGGCTGAGACGCAAATTCGATCCTGCGTGCAACTGACCAGTGGCTTGGGGTTGAATATCCTTGTCCTCTTCAGACAGCTTAGTTGATTTGGCGAGCACGTCATCAGGCATGATGTTCCGCGCCTCAATCCAACCCTCGGTGTTGTCCTTATCTCGACCACGCACGCGATACCATCTTTCTTTCTTTGTATTATCGCTGGGGTCGGGAACATCCAGCGCGTCGAGGATGTCGACCGTGTCGCCGCGATTTACTTCCAGCAAATCAGCCGCGACTACGGCGGACGAACTGCGAATCTGCGCGCTCCGAGATACAACCACGCCGGTGCTGGTATGGCCGGCAATCGCCGTGCACCCGGCCGCCAACGATGCTGCCGCCAACAAAAGCGCTGTCAGAAATTTAGAGGGAATCAATGGCTTTATTTCCATTTCAATAAACGAGCGCCGTTAAGCTTTATCGCGGCGCGTGCGTGGCTGCATTGTAACCTAACTCGCGAAGCAAATCGCGCTGCTGCTTGCTGAGTTTTTCATTGACTGATATCTGAGTCCGAAAGCCGCCGGCGTCAACAGTCAAACCAAAAGGCTCAAGCTCTTTCGCCAGACTCACTGAAACTGGAGTTTGAATAAATGAATGAACAAATTCCGTGGCTCCGACTTCCTCACTTAGTGCTCTTGTTGCTGCGTCATTGCCGTCGACCGTTAAAGCATACTTAACCAGTCGGCGGTAGACATCAGCCATCGTTCGCTTGTTGCGGGTCGCACTTCGCAGCCGCAAATCGTAAAGAAAGGCAACCACCTGACTCTTCGCATATACAGAATTGAGCCCGCCAGTGAACCTGCGGTTCGATGCCTCAATCAACGATAACTCTGTCTCAGCCTTTGACGCGTCATACGCTCTGGCAATCGAATTCAAAAACTCCGGAAAAGTTAATAACCCAAGCTTCACCGCCGTCTGTGACGCCTGATAGATCGTAAATCCTTCGTAGAACCAATCGTAATTTCCCTGCAGTTTCAGCGCGTTGGGCACCCAAAGATGAAAGAATTCGTGAGTCAGGGGCGTGCTAAGTTGCGCCAACGCCGCAACCTTCGACGGCAACTTCCCCATTATCAAAGTGACCGTTGTGCCTCTGGTTTCAGCACTCCACTGACTCGCACTCACCGCCAGCGGAAACGGAAACAGCACGAGCGTCGCAGTTTTACCTGGAAAGGACCCGAAGGTCTCCCGATGCGCGTTCAGCACTTGCTCGGCCAAACGCAAAGCGTCGGCGTCGCTGAAAGCCCACTCCGAGTTAGTCACAAAATTCACGGCGAGGCCTGAAACGTTCGCTTGCGATGTGCGCAGATTGGTCCCCAGCGCAAACACCGCGCGGGCCACATCCGTAATCGCAAATTCGTCCGCGCCTACCTTTGTTTCGTTCGAATGCACCGCCCAGGGCGCAGCTAATTGAAAACGAATCCGACGATCCTTACCTTCGTCTTCGCCGGTTCCGAGCGGCAGGAGATCCAGCGGCATTAATACACCGCGGTCTTTGTCCATCCACGACCAGTGAGAGAAAATCGCCGCTCGCGAGACCGGGTGCAGGTTAACCTCATAGCGAATTCGTCTGGCCGGACTTATCGTTTGAAATTGGCCGGGCGCCGCCTCTTTAACCGCCAGCTCGCTTCCTCGCTCATCAATTGCCGCAAAGTGTTCGATCCGCCGACCCAGGCCGACAACACCTGCATAACTGTCGAGGAACGACCAGGACGAGCTAGGCGCTCCGCTCACTTCGATGGCGACACGTTCTCTCTCAGGCAACAGACGGACGTCGATGTTTGGTACCTGAGCAGAAGCATCAGAGATAAGCAGGCAAACAGCCGCGACCGCTCCGGCGGCGACAAGGATTCGACTCCCAAGTTCATAAATACTCTTCGTTGACATGGTCCCGAGCCGCTAATAGACTAGCTAGTCTAGCATTAGCGTTCCCGTGATTCTGCGTCAACTCCACAGCCTGTTAACCAGCCCCGCGAAGAGAAATCGTGGGCTGGCGTTCCTTTTGTTAGCGTGCCTTGCATGGGGCGCCACGGTCGAGTTCACGCATCACCACGGCTCCTCTCCGCAGGCCGGACAACGAACACTGGCCGGCACGCCCGCCGACACCATCTCAACAGAGCTAAGCTCGACCAACGGCGGACGCACTTCCTCGCGCTCCAGATCTCAGGAAGAGTGCCTGATCTGTCAGCTTCATCAGAACCTTTCGTCATCCGAGATCAATCAGCCGTCTCCCATTGGCGCCGCCGAACCACAGCTAACCTTCATCTCAACCAACGTCGCGGTACATTTATTTGAGTTTGCCGACACGCGACGTGGCCGCGCTCCACCGACAATTCTCTAAGCCAAACGCCGTTCCTGCGCGCCAGCTCATGCTACGCGCGCTCTCCAAAGGCCAGCGACGTTCTCCGTGATCTAATTATCGCGAAGAGTCCGCCTGGCGCATTTCGACCGGAGGTAATCCATGAACCAGGCTCAGAGAAAGATCTTATCGATAAGTTCAGCATTCTTCGTTCTCGCATTCTTAAGCTTAGGCGCTGTGCTGCCGACAAATGCGCAAGCTTTAACGGCGGGCACCGTCACTGGCGCAATTATCGACCCAAACGGCGCCGTGGTGCCGAACGCCAACGTAACGATTGAAAATTCAATCACCGGATACAAACGCAACGCCACCAGTGACAGCGATGGCAACTTCAAGTTTAGCGACGTCCCACCAAACAATTACCAGCTCACCGTTTCAGCCGCGGGCTTTTCGACGAATACACAGGCAGTGACTGTACGCACCGCGGTCCCGATCGCCTTGAAAATACCGCTGACGGTAAGCAGCACTACGGAAACGGTAAACATCTCCAGCAGTGCGTCAGCGGTTATCGAAAATATTCCGACCACACATACCGACGTGGATCAGACTTTGATGGAACGCCTGCCTGTTCGATCTCCAGGCGCCGGGTTGAGCGATGTCGTAACCCTCGCCGCGCCCGGAGTGGTCGCCGACTCAAACGGTCTCTTTCACCCGCTGGGTGATCACGGCCAGACCTCTTACTCGGTCGATAATCAACCCATTTCCGATCAGCAGAGCAAAGCGTTCTCGACGCAATTACCACCCAGCGCGATTCAGTCTCTGGAAGTAATTACCGGCGCCACGCCCGCGGAATATGGCGATAAGACCAGTCTCGTCGTCAACGCAATTACGAAATCGGGTTTGAATCAGAAGCAGCCCACGGGCAGTTTTAATACGACTTACGGAACCTTCGGGACCGTCGCCACGGATGGCTCGCTCAGTTACGGCAAGACGCACTGGGGAAACTTTATTACCGGAACGTTCGAACGATCGGGGCGCTTCCTCGACGCTCCCGAATTCACTGTGCTCCATGACAAAGGAACATCTGCAAACGTCTTCGATCGCATCGATTGGAGTCCCAACGCGAAGGACACTTTCCACCTGAACCTTTCACTCGCTCGCAACAGTTTTCAGACCCCCAATCAATTCGATCAGGATGCGGTGGGACAAGACCAGCGGCAAATGGTTCACAGCCTGAACATCGCGCCCGGTTACGTTCACATCTTCAGTCCGACGACGGTGTTGACGATTAATCCGTACTACCGCCTGGACACAATCCAATACTTCGCCAGCCCGAATGCCTTCTCGGATCAGCCGATCACTTTCGGTCAATCGCGACGTCTCAACAATATCGGCGTCAAGGCCGATGTCTCGTACGTGAAAGGAAAACACAACGCGAAGTTCGGCGGGCAACTACAGAACACGCTGCTAACCGAAGGTTTCAACTTCGGAATCACCGATCCCGACTTCAACGATCCCGCGAGCCCTGACTTCGTTCCGGGTTTGCTGCCGTTCGACCTAACTCGCGGCGGGCAATACTTCAAGTTCTACGGTCACACCAACATTAAGCAGCAGGCCGCCTATGCGCAGGACAACGTTACGCTTGGGAATGTAACCGCATCGCTGGGTCTTCGCTTCGACAATTACGACGGCATCAGTAAGGGCCGGCTGCTGCAACCGCGTCTCGGCGTTTCGTATCACATCAAGAGCACGGCCACCGTGCTGCGCGGTTCATTCACGCGCAACTTCGAGACGCCGTACAACGAGAATCTGATCCTGTCGAATGCCACCGGCGCGGGCGGATTGGCGAACGGAGTCTTCGGCGCCAGCACCGCGCAACCTTTGCAGCCCGGCACGCGCACACAATTCAACGCCGGCTTCCAGCAAGGCATCGGCAAATACCTCGTGCTCGACGTTGATTACTTCAATAAGAAAACCAACAACGCCTATGACTTCAACGCGCTGCTGAACACTTCGATTGCCTTTCCCATCGCCTGGCAGAAATCAAAACTGGATGGCGTTTCGTTCAAGCTGAACCTGGCGAATTACAGAGGCCTCACCGCGTTCACCACTGCCGGGCACACGCGCGCGCGCTTCTTTCCGCCTGAGACAGGTGGATTGTTCTTCAATTCCGATCTGCCGACCGGCGTTTTCCGCATCGATCACGATCAGAACTTCGAGCAAACCACTCAGGTTCAATATCAATTCGAACACTGGAAGAAGCTGCTCCCCTACGTCAACTTCACCTGGCGATACGACAGCGGCGCCGTCGCCGGTGCAGTGACCGACTACGCGACCGCGCTGACCTTCACGCCCGACCAGCAACAGGAGATCGGACTATTCTGCGGGAGCACATTCGCGACTCTGGCGAATCCCATAACCGTGTGCAACTCAGCGAACCGCGGTGCATTGCGCGTGCGCATTCCCGCCGACGGCACCGAGAATGACGACACCAATCCGCCCAGAATCGCTCCGCGTCATTTGTTCGATCTAAGCGCCGGCACCGACAATCTATTCAGGTCAGATCACACAAAAATCAGTCTGCGCTTTACCGTCGTAAACATCACGAACAAAGTCGCGCTGTATAACTTCCTTTCGACCTTCAGCGGCACACACTTTGTAGCGCCGCGAACACTTCAGGTGCAGGCGGGGATTAGTTTTTGATCCTGGGCGCCAAGGAGACGAAGCGGCGCAATTCAGAAAGCGGCGGGCCTCCCCCGTGAGGAACGCAGTCGCAAAAAAAGCGGAGGTTAGAGATTGGCGGGTGGACACTAGAGGCGGGCAGTAGCCCGACCGTTAGGATAACAATAAAGTTCACTCACCAACGCCGAAGGACGTTATTAAATTGCGGCAACAATCTACTTGACGCATCACCCTGTTTTTAGTCCGCGGAGCGGACGTCAGCGTAAAGCCTGGCGCGTTAGCCCCAGGAAACAAGTACCAAAGTTTCGATTGAACCCGCGAAGCGGTGATAGCCTGAGCGCTTAACACTAGAGGACATCAGTTGCTTCGCTAATAGCTTCCCTTGCCCCACTCGCATCTCGACGATCACGAGCGGCTCTGTAAAGGCGGTGCCTCGCCGCGTTCACTACTTTTCCCCAATCAGTTACATATAAGAGCTTGCCAAAAAAAAGCCGGGCCGTCGGAAACCAAATCCCGACCGGCCCGCGTTAAGTGAATAACGAATGTTCGACGAAGGTTAATTGCCCTTCATGTTGATTCCTTTGTTCTGCAGCACTCTGATTTCAACTCGCCGGTTCTTGGCGCGACCTTCTGCGGTCTTGTTATCAGCAACTGGTTTCGAATCTCCAAATCCGAAGGGTTGCACTAACCGCCGCAGATCCAGACCGTGCACTTGTACCAGGTATTGAATCACGGCCTGCGCACGTCGTTGGCTGAGGGCGCGATTCCGCGCTGTGTTGCCGGTGGTGTCCGCAAAGCCCACTACTTCGACCAACCAACCGTTGGCATTGCCCTTGGCCTTTTCTGCCTTGCCCCAGGCGGCGGTGTCATCAAGTACCTGCTTGCCGGCGGCGTCGATTAGGCTGCTGTTGACTTTGAAGAGCACCGGGATCGTGCGAATGGTGTCATAGTCATCGAGGCCGTTGATCCGGTTATTCGCCAGCGCGGCATCCTTGAAGGCTGCGTCCGCGGTTGCCTGAGCCGCCTCGGCCTTGGCTCTGGCTTCATTGGCGAGCGCGGTGTTCTCGGCTATTTGACCCTGCATCCGCCTCGCTTCTTCTGCTGCTTCGCGAGCAGCCTTTTCAGCCGCCTCAATCCGCTTCTGATTGTCGAGCGCGAGCTTATCTGTCTGCTCAAGGGCCTGGGCGCTACGCAGATCCTGCTCATCGAATCTGACCCAATCTGCTACCAGATTGCCGTCAGCATCTCCTTTTCCCTGCGCTTGCAAGCGCAGACCCTTCATGATGTAGGTGACTTCGTACCCCTTCTTACTCATCCCGTGCGAAGTTACCTTTGTGGTTGACGTCAAGAGCACCGTAGTTTCGGCGCCGCCAGGATCGCGAACCTTAAAGCTATCGCCGTTGCGCAGGCTAACGACGCCCTGGATCTTTTGTTTTTTACCCTGTGGCACCTGTACCGGATGGGTATTGTCGGCGCTTTGAGCTAACGACCCGATTGCGGTCATCAGCATGATCACGCAGGCCAGGGCCACCGGCACCGCGATTGATTTTCTGCCTTTCATTTCTATTCTCCTCAGTAAGTTTTTATTTATGGGGTGAACAAACCGATACGCGTGCGGTCCTTGAGCCACGCATCCCTCGCTGGGTCCCCCGGCGACTACCGATGGCCCCTCGGCGTAATGTTTGATTGTGTTCAGCATAACGCGGCGAGAGCATCCTTAACACTGGTAGTTGTTACAGTTTTCAAGATGGTCAAAGGTGTGGAATTCCGCGCAGCCCGGGTAAAAATCTATAAGGTCGACTGTTCGCTGAGCCGCTTGCCCGGGAAGACTGGAATACTGGTGAATTGGCGGTTAATGGCTGTTTTTGACGGGCGCTTCCTCTCCCCAAGCGCGCCTGCCGCAAGCCCTGGGCGATCACCTGTCAGTAATGACAGGCTCAGTAACGTTCCATAAAGGGTAACTTGCTCCATAGGCAAGTTTTGCAAAACTTCGTGGTCATAAGTGAATGTTTGAATAATTCTCGAAGTACTCACTCTGCTAAGAGATTACTCGCCTGACAGTGAAACTCAGTGATCTGCAAAACGGTGACCAGGAAAGGAACGCAAAATGAAATCAACTAATAGGACGCTCAGTGTGACGATGGCTGGAGTAGTTTGCTTGATCCTGCTCAACGGCACTACCACCCTCGCCCAGAAATTACCCAGGAGCATTCATATCCAGGCGCAGGCTATGGGGACGGCGACGCAAATGGGAAGGAACTACAACATCACCCTCATCATTCAGGAGTTATCGACGGAAGATGAGAGAACGGGACTACTTGAAGCATTTCAGCAGAAAGGCAACGAGGGTCTGGTGAACGCGCTGGCAAAAATGCATAGCAAGGGGCGCATGCAGATTACCGGTACCTTGGGATATGACGTGGCCTACGTTAAGACGATCCCGCAGCCGGATGGCAGCACCAGATTGCGAATCGTTACGGATCGTCCGCTTCGCTTCGGCGAGGTGTGGGCCGACACCAGATCGTCGGATTACAACCTGTCGGGAGTGGAAATTGTCATCAGCAAGGACAAGAAGCACAACACCGGCGTACTCTACCCCGCTTGTCAGTTCAAGATGAACAAAGAGAACCAACTGGAATTGGAGCTTTTCCAAAATCCGTGGAATCTGGTGAACATAATGAAGCGTTAGGATGTTCGAATCTCTCTTCGATCTTCCGTTCTTGCTTGTGAGACCCGGCCATCATCGCGGCGTTGTGTATAGCGAAGACCGTCTCGTCGAAGGTAGTCGCCGAAATGGAAAGGCGTTTTCAGCCATGGGCTCGGGCGCATTTTATCGCGATCAAACCGGCTCACGGCGACTGCGTGTCTAACTTCTGCTCCTCCGCCTTCTTCTTCAAATCACCTTTCAGGTGAGCGTCATACCAGCCGATGATTCGTTTGTGATAATCCTTCACGTCTTCAACCGTCGTGGTCGGCATGCCGTGTCCGCCGTTGACGTAACTCACCCATTCGACTTCTTTGCCGAGGCGGCGGAGCGCGTAATACATCTCCATCGCCTGGCGCGGCGGCACGTTGTGATCCTGCTCGCCTGACATCAAAAGCAAAGGCGTCTTGATGCGGTCGGCGAACATGATTGCGGATTGCTGAATGTACTTTTGCGGTTGCTGCCAGAGCGTCGCCCCGATTCGATCCTGACTCTTTTCCGGCGCGTGAATGTTGCGCACGCCCAGGCGCGGACTGTCCGTGTAGAAACTTACCATGTTGACCTTGCCCGAAATATTGATCGCGGCTTTGAACCGATTGGTCTGCGTGATCAGGAGATTGGTCGCGTATCCGCCGTAGCTCGTGCCCTGCACGCCCAGACGCTCAGGGTCAGCGATGCCCATCTCGATCAGCTTGTTAGCCGCCGAGGTCACTCCCTTGACCCAGGCTTCACCCGGGTAGCCGGTTTCAAACGCGACCGACGGCTGCATCACCGCGTAGCCGTTCGAGGTGAGAATGTTGACGGTGCCGCTGAAGGTATCGTCGAAGAACTGCTCGTAGATGTTGAAGACGGTGGGATACTTTTTGCCGGCCTCGTAATCAACCGGGTAATAAAGGACCCCGAACGTCTTATTACCATCGGCGTCGAAGTACGTGACGAGTTCCGTCCGGGCGAGCCGTTTTTCTTTCAACTGCGGATTCGCATCAGTCAGACGGCGGACACTCTTTGAATCAACATCGGCGGCGTAGAGATCGCCCGGCCGGTTACCGTCAGCCGAGCTGAACACCACGGTGCGCCCGTTTTTTGAAATTCTGAACCCGGAATATAGCCGCGAATCTTTGATAATGTCTTCGAGCTTTTTCGCCTTCACGTTGTAGCGCACCAGCCCGCGCTCCCACTTCGTGCGCGCAGCATAAGTGAGATAGATGTTCTCGTTATCAGGACTGAATTCGAGAGTCTGGTAGCGCGGCGACTCCTTATCCTCTTCGCCGGTTTTCAAAAACATCTCTTTCGCGCCGCTGGCCGTGTCGATCAGCCAGAGGCCTTCTTTGTTCGAAGCGACCAGCCATTCGCCTTTCGGACTCAAGCGCACGGCGTTGAACCTTTCGAGTTCCTTCTTCTTGTCGCCGTCTTTGGCTGCGTCGTCTTTCGATTTGTCGGCGGCCGGCTCGGCCTTGTCCGCGCCGGGCTTCTTGCCGGTAAGCTGCCGCGCTTCTTTGTCGTCAATCGATCCCAAAAAGATATTGCCGTCTTTCGCGTAGGCATAGCGACGCCCGTCTTTCGACCATGTCGGGTTGATACCTTTAGTCGATTTGATGACTATGCGCGACTGGCCGCCGGTCGCCGGCATTGTCTGGATTTGATTTTCAGTCCCGCCGATCACGTCATAGTCGGTCTTCTTGGTGATGTCTTCGGCGTAAGTGATGAACGATCCATCTTCACCAAGATCGTATGAGCCGAGTTTCATCTCAGGCAACAACTCCCGGGTCTGATTGCTCTTGAGGTCATAAGCCACCAGCGACCGTTGGGCATTCATCCGGCGCAAGTCGTCCCAGGCGAGAAATGGTTCTTTGCTCGAATGAACGATGACGGGGCCCTGGGTCTCGTACTTGAATCTTTCAGCCGCCTGCTTGCGCCACTCGTCCCGGCGCAGCGCGAAGATCAGGCGCGCTCCCTCACTCGACCATTCGAACTCGCCGTTATCAGCCACCTGCTTGCCCTTAGGCAGCGCCACGTTCGTCAGCTTGCCGTTGACGCGTTCCCAGATGACGGGCTGGAACTGGTCTCCCTGCAGCACGAAAAGCGCGAGGCGGCTCGCGTCGGGTGACCACTTGAGGCCGCGCACTTGCCGCTTGTTCGGAAACACTTTCTGCACCTTCGTCGTTTGCGTATCAATTATCAAAACGTCGGTCGACGACGGGGCGGAATAGGTAGGATCGCCGAAGCGATGGTTATCAATGCCGATTCGATCTCTGAGCGACGAAGCAGTCACTGCGAGGAATCGGCCATCGTCGCTCAAATCCGCCACGCTCACATTAACAGCATCAAGCATGTCGTCGACGGTGAACGCCGAGCCGGACTGCGGAGCAGCAGGTTCAGGGTGGCCGGCGCGCGCCGGGAGCGCACCGAAAAGGATCGTGAAGACGAGAACCAGGCAAGCGAGATGACGGCCATTGGACGATTGACGCATGACGATTCCTCCATTGGTTTCACTAAGGCTGTTTGCTTTCGGGGCGCGCTCAATCTACCGAGCTACCGTGCCAGAGTCAAATTTTGATCAGGCAGAACTTGAGCCGGCGCCAGCGAGCTTCTCAGAAAGCGGATCGGGCTCTATCATGGGGCGCGTTAGCCAACCCATCGAAAACTTGAACGGTTCACGCACAAATCAGTGGCTCGCAGTAATTCTCTTTGGCGCGGTCTACATCGTCGTGGGTGTAGGCTTCCCGAACCCGTCAGCCGCTGACAAGAACCAATTCCTCTGGCGGCTGGCGGCTTGGGTGATTTGCGCCGTGGCGTTTTTGATTCACATAGGGATCGAGCGCTTTCGCTTTTGGAACCCGGCTGGCAGAACCGCATTCCACGTCGCTCTAGCTGTGGCGTTGGGGGGATTTGGTCTCGCGGTCGCCGCAAACGTCCATTCATTCACAGCGGACAAGAGCAACCGGGGCTTGCTCGCTCTGGCGCTGGTGCTTTGGCCTTTAATAACGGGCCTGCCTGCATTTCTGGTCGCTTTCGTAATAGCGGCGCTGGTCGGGTGGGTGAAAAAGCCCGGATCAGCCGCCTAACCAGCTTTCCAACCAGCCATTTTTATGGATGCCCTCCCATGAAATGGAATTAACAATTCTTTACAAATAGGGGCATTGACAGTGCACCAGAGCGTCGCTAGAATCCCGCCTGTCCAGATTTTCGCCAGAGGAAAAAGACAATGACACTAGTCAAGATCATCGTCATCACCGTCCTCATCATTCTGAGCATCCTTTTTTTCGGCCGCTTTCTTTTCTAGCGGAAGCCGCGGCTTGCATCTTCCTCGTCAACCCCTAACTGCAATCTGGAGTGTCAGCACCGGAGCGCCCAGCAACCGGTGAGGAGCTTCTAGTCGGAGCGCGGGCCTCCCTGCCCGCATGAGCGCGAAGCGCGAACTAGAATCTGAGCGTGCTGCGCGCGCTTTGCGGCAGAGATGCCCGCGCTCCATATGGGATCGACGTGATCCGGTCGCTTCCGGTTCTGACGCTTCCCGGCGATTTCGTCGGCGCTCACCACCTGGCTTAATATTGGTCGCTTAAATCCACAAACTATGTCCGATCAAAACAATCCAGGTTTGCGAAAAATTCGCCGCGCGCTCATCAGCGTGTCTGACAAAACCGGCATCGTTGATTTCGCGCGGGAACTTAAAAACTTCGGCGTCGAAATTATCAGCACGGGCGGCACCGCCGGGAGTCTGCGGGACGCGGGTATCGAAGTGCGCGACGTCTCGGAGGTGACCGGTTTTCCTGAAATGATGGACGGCCGTATTAAGACTCTCCATCCGAAGATTCACGGCGCCCTGCTGGGTCTGCGCGACAAACCAGAACATCTGACGGCCATGAGAGAACACGAGATTGAACCGATTGACATGGTCGTGATCAATCTCTATCCGTTCGAAGAGACAGTCAGGCGTGGCTCTACCACCGAAGCTGAGGCCATCGAGCAAATCGACATCGGGGGGCCGGCGATGATCCGCTCAGCCGCCAAGAACGCGAAGGACGTGGCCGTCGTGGTCCAGCCCAATGCCTACGAGAGTATCGTTGCCGAAATGAACTCGCACGATGGCGCGTTGACCCTGAACACGCGCAAGAGCCTCGCCCGAACTGCCTTCGTCCGGACGTCAATGTACGATGCGTTGATATCCGCGTATCTCGAGGGGGCCTTCGCACAAAGGGAGGTCGAAACTGGCGCCACGGGAATTCACGCCAACACTGGCGGCTATGCAAATGTTTTCTCGATGAATTCGCGTGGTGAGGTAAGCCAGCCACCGGAGCCCATCGATATTGAGTCCGAGGCATTCTTACTAGAAACCTTACGCGGCAGTCTTCCCACCAGTGCGCAATGGTCGATTGGAAAGGTCGCCGATCTACGTTACGGCGAGAACCCACATCAGATCGCCGGCTTGTACCGGATGTCAATCGGCAAGTCGGGCATCGCTAACGCCGAACTCCTTTCCGGCAAGGAGATGTCCTACAACAACTACGTGGATGCCGATGCTGCCTTCCAACTGGTTTTTGATTTTGAGGAAAGCGCCTGCGCCATCGTCAAGCATACGAATCCCGCCGGGGTCGCGCTCGATCCGCAACCGGTTGAGGCGTATCGGAAGGCCTTAGCCACTGATCCGACATCAGCCTTCGGGGGCATCGTCGCCTTCAACTGTCCGGTCGATGAAGCCGCTGCGCGCGCGGTGATTGAAATCTTTACCGAAGTGATCGTGGCACCCGATTTCGATCCGGCCGCGGTTGAGGTACTCAAGCAGAAGAAGAACCTGCGCGTGCTCAGTTGCTGGCCCATCAAGAACCAACAAACCGTCGAATACAAGCACATCTCCGGCGGCATGCTGGTGCAGACCAGCGACCGGCATCGCCTCAACCGCGAGGAACTGAAAATTGTGACCAGGCGCGCCCCGACGGAAAAAGAGATCGACGATCTGCTATTTGCGTGGACTGTCTGCAAGCACACGAAATCAAATGCGATTGTGTATGCCCGAGACAAACAAACGGTCGGCGTAGGCGCCGGTCAAATGTCGCGCATCGATTCGGTAAAGATCGCCGCCATGCGGGCCCAACTGCCGATCGCCCCGGCGGTCATGGCTTCGGATGCTTTCTTTCCGTTTCGTGATGGCCTTGACGAGGCTGCGAAGCACGGCGTCGTGGCTGTCATTCAACCGGGCGGATCTGTTCGTGACGAGGAAGTCATCGCGGCCGCGGATGAGCAGAACATTGCGATGGTCTTCACCGGAGTCAGGCACTTTAAGCACTAAACCTCATGGAGCGCGGGCATCTCTGCCCGCAAAGCTGGCGCCGCAAGCTCCATAGGTTCGCGCTTCGCGCTCCTGCGGGCAAGGATGCCCGCGTTCCGTAAACGGGCGCTTGCTCTTTCGGAAGAAGTCTCTAATACTTGCGCCCGTTCACTTTGGAGGAGGGCTCGATGAAGCTATTGATAAGCGTGCTGATCGCTATTGCTTTGATGGGCGTGACCATCTCAGGTCAGAAACAAAAGCCGAAGCCTTGCGAAGATGCCCAGACTCAGGCCGACATGAACATTTGTTGGGGCAACGAATACCAAAAGGCTGATGCGACACTGAACAAAACGTACCAGCAGCTCACGGCAATGCTGAATGACGAAGAGAAGGCGCAACTGAAGAACGCGGAAAATGCGTGGCTTAAGTATCGCGATGCCAATTGCGAATTCGTCGCCGATCAATACAAAGGCGGATCGATTAGGCCGATGATTGCCGCCATATGTCTCGCAGATGTAACCACTAACCGCACCACTGAGCTAAAGAACCAAATCAAAGATCGAAACCAATAAAATCCAGACTATGCTGCAAAACAAACAGGGAATTATTTTCGGCGTGGCCAACAAACGGTCGATTGCCTGGGCCACCGCCCAGGCGCTGCACCAGGCCGGTGCGCGAATCGCTTTTGCTTATCAAGGTGAACGCTTAAAGGAAAATGTCGAGCGGCTGACAGCCGCAGAGATGCCTGACTCGCCGTTACTTTCCTGCGACGTCACCAATCAAGCGGACGTCGATGAGGTATTCAAACAATTGGCCTCGGACTTTGGCCGCCTCGACTTTCTCATTCACAGCATCGCCTTCGCACCGCGCGAAGCGCTCGAAGGTGAGTACATGAAGGTTGAACGAGATGGCTTTCTGTCGGCCCTCGAAGTTAGCGCTTATTCACTGACCCAACTCGCGCGCGCGGCCGCGCCTTTGATGACCGACGGCGGGAGCATCGTCACCATGACGTTCCATGGCGCTGAGAAAGTCTACCAGGGCTATAACGTCATGGGCGTGGCCAAAGCTGCTCTGGAATCGAGTGTCCGCTACCTCGCCTCCGACCTGGGTCCGAAAAATATTCGGGTCAATGCGATTAGCGCCGGCCCAATTCAGACGCTTGCTGCGCGAGGCGTCTCTGGCTTAAGCACGATGCTCAAAGTCTCTGCGGAACGGGCGCCCCTGAAACGGAATGTCGAGCCGCGCGAAGTCGGTGACACCGCGCTCTTCCTGTGCAGTTCCCTGTCATCCGGAATTACGGGCGAGACGATTTTCGTCGACTGCGGCTATAACGTCATGGGGATTTAGTGACACAGACTTTAGTCTGTGTTGCGGACGCTGCGATCACAGACTGAAGTCTGTGCCACTTTATGAAGCACGAGGACTTCTACAAGAAACACAAGGGCGGCACTCAGGACGAGCGACTGCTCGAGACTCCCGAGCCGGGCGAGTTCCTGCACACTGACACGTGGCGCGTCTTTCGCATCATGGGTGAGTTCGTCCAGGGCTTTGAAGAACTCGCGCACATCACCAACGGTGTTTCCGTGTTTGGTTCGGCGCGCACTCCCGCCGATCACCCGGAATACAAAGCCGCGCAGGAGACCGGAGCGCTTTTGGCGCGCGCCGGACACGCAGTAATTACCGGCGGTGGTCCCGGAATTATGGAAGCTGCAAACCGCGGCGCATTCGAAGCCGGCGGTGCCTCCATAGGCTGCAACATCGAGCTGCCGCACGAGCAATTTTCAAATCCTTATCTGACGACTTCCGTAAAATTCAAGTATTTCTTTGTGCGCAAGATGATGTTCGTCAAGTACAGCGACGCCTTCATCATCTTTCCCGGGGGCTTCGGCACGCTCGACGAATTGTTCGAAGCGCTGACGCTGATTCAGACGCGGAAGATACACAACTTCCCGGTGATTCTATTTGGCTCGACCTATTGGCAAAAGATGCTGGAGTGGCTGCGCGGACCCGTGTTTGCCGAGGGCAAAATTGTCGAGGAAGATTTCAGACGGCTGCACGTGACCGATTCGCCCGAAGAAGTTGTGAAGATAATAAAGGCCTACGAAGACGCGCACGAACCTACTAACCAGTCCAAATAGTTTTTCGAACCGGCGACGATAGGAAGAGCTACGATCTCCGGCGTCTCGTAACTATGAATCGCGCGCACCTCACGCTCCAGGGCTTCAAAATTCGCACGCGTCGTCTTGGCCAGGATCAAGCGTTCGCGGTCGCGTTGCACCTCGCCCTTCCAGAAATAGACGGATTGCATCTCAGGCAGAACCTGCACACAGGCAGCGAGTTTCCTGCTGACTAACATTTCTGCAATGCGCATCGCTTCTTCCGCTGACGCGGCCGTCATCAAAACGACTATAGGTTCTGAATCGCTCATGATCGGATCTGCGAAACGAAAAAAGCGGGTCGTTAGCCCGCTTGTGAAGTGACGATTCCCAGCAAAGCTTAGGCGCTATTCTGCTGTTTCTTCGTCGTCACTCGATTCATCGTCTGACGCCGGGCCAGTCAGCGGCGAGGTGTCATCGCCGAAAAATGCCTCGTACATCTCCCGCGCGCGGTCGAGATCGCGCTCATCCACGAGGACGGCAACTCCCGGCGAGACCGCAGAAAACACGGGAGAAAACGCATCATTCGCGCCTGATTGCACCGCGGCGCGAATGCCGTTCTGACGCAGCAAATCCGCGACCATTTCGCCTTCGGCCGGCGACGACAAGTTGTGCAGCGTCACGAAGCGCGCCGCGCTGTCATCCGACGACGTCTCGACGGTCAATTGCTCCACCAGTTCGGCGTCATCGTCAGGACAGCGCGTGACTCCAGGATTGTATTCGGATTCGCAAACAGGACAGAACATGATTCAAAGTGTAGCGCAAGATGTAATCTTGCGCGATGCGCGCGAGAACCTACGATGCCATACGCAAGTAATCAACTTGCGCTACTAGGCGCCCGCCACTGCTCGTTCAAACGGAATCTCTTCAAAATTAGTAAAGCGTTTGAAGTCGCGGAACCGCTGATTGATTTCATCGTGCGTTAATCGTCGCACGCGCTCAGTCCCAAATTCTTCCACATTAAACGACGCCATTACCGATCCGAAGATCATCGCGCGCCGCAAAGCAGATTCGTCGAGCGTTGGCTGACTCGCAAGATATCCCATCAGCCCGCCCGCGAACGTATCGCCTGCGCCCGTCGGATCGAAGACCGATTCAAGCGGATAGGCAGGAATCGCAAAGTACTCGTCCCTGGTAAACATGGCAGCGCCATATTCACCGCGCTTCACAATCAGGGTCTTCGGTCCCCACGAGAGAATCTTGCGAGCAGCTTTGATGAGATTCGGCTCTCCCGAAATCTGCCGTGCCTCCGCGTCGTTGACGATCAAAAGATCAACCACTTCAATCGTCTTCTGCAACGACTCGCGCGTGGTATCAATCCAAAGATTCATCGTGTCGAGCGCCACCAATTCTGCCTCGGGCACCTGTTTGCGTACATCGCGCTGCAAATCCGGCTGAATATTGCCGAGGAACACGAGCCGTGATTTCTTTGATGCCTCTGAAAGCTTGGGCTCAAATCCCGCGAATACGTTCAGGTGGGTGTCGAGCGTGTGCGCCACGTTCAGGTCGTATTCGTAACGCCCGAACCAGCGAAAAGTCTTGCCATCGGGAACGACTTCCAGATCGGTCGTATCGACATTGTGTTGTGCGAAGACGGCGCGTTCTTCCTCGCCAAAGTCGCCGCCCACAACCGCGACGATCCGCACATCAGTAAAAAAGCTCGCGGAGATTGAGAAATGCGATGCAGACCCGCCTAACATTTTTTCAGTTTTGCCGAACGGCGTTTCGACCGCGTCGAACGCCACGGAACCAACAACTAGAAGTGACATATTAATTTTGAGTTTTGAGTCGAATGTCTTAGAACTTGTTAATTACTTTCGCGTCGTTCCCTGGCTACCCGTAGGGCGGTTTCGGGCGACGCAGGACCTTGCTTTGGCTTGGGCCCACCCAGCAACTTCAAATCGCTAAGCGCTTCATCCCTGAACTTGCTCTGCGGGTAATCGTTCACCAACTGTGACAAATAATCGCGGGCCTTCTCGCGAAATTCCTGCGGCGTAAGCTTTGTCTTTTTCTCGCCCTCACGAATGACATACTGATCCGCCTTCTGCTTACCCTTAGCTTCCGACAGATTGAGACTGCTTGAACCGGCGATGTAAAGCACCTCATCGATCTTCGAAAAGGCAGGATGTCCGGCCAGCACCTCTTCACATCTCTCCAGCGAAGCCACGTAAGCTTTTCTGAGTTTGAAGTACTGACGCGCAACCTCAAGGTTGTGAAACGACTCCTGCTCCAGGTCCGCATCGCGCACAACTGTCGGGCCTTGCTTCGCCCCACCTTGCGCGCGAACAATAGCGCTGGTCGTCAAGATGGTCGCCGCCACGATACTGAGGAGAATAATCTGCTTTTTCATCTTTCTTACTACCCCCTACACCCGAACACCTGCACCCTATTTCCTATACTTACCAATGATGGCGTCGAGCTTGCGCGCAGTTGCTTCCGGCCACTGCGCCGGCGCCGTAAAAATCGCATTCTTTATAGCCGAACCGCACGTGCACTCACGCGGCGCTGTACTCAGAGATTTAACCGCGCTCTTCATAATCATCTGGGCGTTGCGCACGTTCTTATTCAAATATTCAATGACAGTTTCCACGGTCACCGCGTCGTGATCCGGATGCCAGCAATCATAATCGGTAACCAACGCCAGAGTCGCATAACAAATCTCCGCTTCGCGCGCGAGCTTGGCTTCCTGCAAATTGGTCATGCCGATTATGTCCATGCCCCACGAACGATACACGTTTGATTCGGCCACGGTCGAGAAGGCCGGCCCCTCCATGCACAGATAGGTTCCGCCGCGATGCACCTTTACCTCGACAGTCTTACATGATTCTTCCAGCACGTTGCCGAGGGCTTCGCAGACGGGATGCGCGAAAGCCACGTGAGCGACGATTCCATTTCCGAAGAAAGTCGATTCATGAGCCCGGGCTCGCGTCCGATCAAAGAATTGATCCGGAATCACCATGTCAGTCGGCGCGTATTGTTCCTGCAAAGAACCGACGGCTGACGCCGAGAGAATTCGCTCTACCCCCAACAACTTCATGCCGTAGATGTTCGCCCGAAACGGCAGTTCCGACGGCGTGAATCGATGGCCCCGACCATGACGCGGCAGAAAAGCTACGCGCTCCCCTTCAAGTGTGCCGATGATGAACTTGTCCGAGGGATCACCAAACGGAGTTTCAATTGCAATTTCATCGACATCTGTCAGCTCGGGCATTTGATAAAGCCCGCTGCCACCGATGATTCCAATCTTCGCTGCTGTCATATACTAGTTTTCCAGTCGAGCCACTCGAAACTTTCCTTCGTCTTCGACAATTCTCCCCAACGGCTGCTCTGCGTCGTGATAGAAAAGGCAACTCCAGTTCGCTCGCGCGGCTTGCGGCATCAACTTCTTCTTTGCTTCGACAGTTTCGACCGGATACAGATCGTATCCCATTACCCACGCGTAGGGCACATGCGCTCGCGTCGGGACCAGATCCGCGAAACCAAAAAGCGTCCGGCCGTTTCGTTCGAGACGCGGACACTGCATCGATCGATTATGACCCGTGTGGGTTTCCATCGTCAGGCCCGGTACCACTTCGTAGCATTTGTCCTTCAGTTCAAGCTGCCCGGATTCTCTCATCGGCCGCCAGTTGTCCGGAAAATAGCTCGCGCGATCTCGCTCGCTCGGCGCCTCCGCGTGTTCGTATTCACCTCGCGAGACACAGTAGCGCGCGTTGACAAAAGCGGGAGTCGCCTTGCCCGATTCGTCCCAAACCGAGTTGCCACCGGCATGATCAAAATGCAGATGGGTGTTAATGACAATCGTGATCTCTGAAGAGCTTACGCCAGCGATTGAGCGCAATGATTCGTCGAAAGACTGCCGGCGGTCGATGCCATACATGGCGTGATGCTTCTCGCTCCATTTTTCACCGATGCCGGTATCGATCAGAATGCGTTCCTTCCCGGTTTCGACGAACAAACAATTCATGTTCATGCGAATTCGATTTTGTTCATCCGGTGGACAGACTTTCGACCACAGGTTACGCGGAACGACGCCGAACATCGCGCCCCCGTCCAGCCGAAACTCACAATCGGGAATGATTTCAACTCGGTAATCGGCGAAGAGCATAGGGTGAAGGGGTTAGGGTGTAGGGTGTAGTTATCAAGCAATACGCGCTTCAAAACCCGACGGACAGCACTCTCGATAACCTAACCAAATTCTGCAGACTCGCGGCTCGGAATCCGACTTGTGTTCGAGCCTCAAATACGTCCCCGGGGAGTCTGTTGCTAGCAACGCTAGTTTCGTCGTCCCCCTGGAAATATTTCTTTCAGCCTCCTGCAAATTTGTCTTTCACATCCCGAAGCGTCCGCTTGACGACAAGACGAGAATTTCACCTCGCGGAAACAATGAAGACTACATGGCCAACAGACTACGTTCGAGTTGCGAATCAAATCCTTGTATTAGTAAAGCTTCCCGATTCGCTAGACTTCGTAGCCGTCCTACACCCTACAACCAACCCCCTACACCCTAACTTCACTTCTTCGGTTTCGCCGGCGTCGCTTTGGGTTTCGCGGCAGGCGAGGTTGAGGCTGGCGGCGGACCTTCTTCAGGCATCATTCCCGGCGGCATACCCTGTCGCAACTCCTGCGGGTTTGGTTGCGGCACTGAAAAATTCTCGGCAACGGTTACATGGTTGCTCTGCCGCTTGACGATCTCTTCGATCAGGTTTTTCTCTTTTTCCTGCTCGACAGCATCCTTCGCCTGATCCTTGGCCGATTTCGGCGGCGCAAAAGGATTCGCAGGGCTGCCGCCAAGGGCAATTAAGATGTGCCGCGCGTGCACCTGTTCTTCGGGCTTGCCGTCTTTAGTCTCAGTCTTCTTTTCCTCGACTTTGATGATGTGAAATCCGAACTGAGTCTCTACCAGATCGCTAATCTGACCTTTCTCCAAAGCAAAGGCCGCCTTCTCAAATTCGGGCACCATCTTTCCGCGCGAGAACCAGCCGAGGTCGCCACCATTTTCTTTACTACCCGGGTCGGTCGAGAATTCTTTGGCCAGCGCCGCGAAGTCTTCGCCGGCGCGCGCGCGTTTTAAAACATCTTCCGCCTTGGCGCGAGTCTGCTTATCGTCCAATTCCGGGTGCTTGGACACGTACGCCGCGATCTCCGCATCGGTAGCCTTGGTCTCAGGTATCAAAGTGTCCTTGGCATACTTGGAGGCCAGCACGCGTGACTGCTCAAGCATAATCTGCAACTCGACGCTGCGCTTTTTATCGATACCCGCTTGCACGCCCTTACGTTCATTGATCAGCACCTGACCAAGTTGGCGCCGAATTTCCTTCATCTGCTCATCCGGAATGGCCTGTCCGGCCATCATCGGGTTCTCAGCCTGCGCGTCCTTCACAAACTGCTGCAAGCGTTCTTCCTGGCCGGCTTCTTTAAAGAACGCATCGATTTCTGCCTGTGTGGGTGGGGCCGGCGGCGCAGTCTGGCCAGCCGCGGGTTGCGCATAGTTCTGTGCGATGACGATTGCGCGCACCAGATCCATCTGGCGCTTGACTTCCGGCTTGTACGCCAGACCCTTTGCCCGCGCTTCTTCCGCCACCGACAACAACTCGCGCAGATTCTTTGCGAACTCGCGCCGGGCGTTGTCGTCGCTCGCCAGTCGCGCGCGTGACTGCGCGGCCTGGTCCTTCGCAATCTCTGTCATATCATCGGCGGTCAGATTAATCGGAGCCTGGTGGCCTGCTCTGACTTGCCAGACGATTAAGCCGAGTGACAACACGATGCCAACTCCGGCGACCAATAATGCTTTTGTTTTGGAATCCAAAATCAACTCTCCCTTTCAGATCTACGTTAGTTCCACTGCTTCCGGCCTTTCAACCAGCTCGATGAGAACTCCGCCGGTCGATGATGGATGAATAAACGCGACAAGGCAACCGCCAGAACCGGCGCGCGGTTCTTCATCAATCAGCCGCGTTCCCTTTGATTTCAAATCGGCCAGCGCGGCCCGAATGTCTTCCACGCCAAACGCAATGTGATGGATTCCGCCACCGCGCTTGGCCAGAAATTTTGAGATTGGCGAGTCATCGGAAGTCGGCTCGAGCAACTCGATGCGCGAATCGCCTACGGGTAGCATGGCCACGCGGACCCTCTGACTGGGCACCTCTTCAAGCTCGCCCACCGTCAACCCGAGCGCCTCACAATAAACCGGGGCTGAAGCGGCTATCTCGTTGGTGGCGATGCCAATATGATCGATCTTCATAGATTCTCTAGCCGTTCATGATTTCGTCGACGGCTGAATAAGGATCTTTCGCCTTGGTAGCGACCTGTTTCGCGAGGTCGTCGAGTTTTTCGGCAGCGCCATTACGCGCCAGCACTTCGGTCACTGTGCGCTCGCGCAATAACTCAATGATTCGCCACTTGGCTACGGCCTGTTTGCGATTCACCGACGCGGGCGCGTTTTGTTGAAATTGATGACACTCGTCAACAGCGCGCGACAAATCATCCAGCCCACGGTTTTCAATGGCGACCGTTTTGACGATCGGCGGCTGCCATTCGTCTGGGCGCGTCGCCAAACTCAGCAGCGCCTGCAATTCCTTTTCGGTCCGCAGGACTCCTTCGCGATCCGCTTTGTTGATGACCAGGACATCGGCGATTTCCATGATGCCGGCCTTCATGGTCTGCACGTCGTCGCCCATTCCCGGCACCAGCACTACGACGCAAACGTCAGCCGTCTTTGCAATTTCGATTTCGTCCTGTCCCACGCCGACAGTTTCGACGATGATTTTTTCAAAGCCGGCCGCATCGAGAATCGCCACCGCCTCAACTGTCGCCCGCGCTAATCCGCCGAGATTGCCGCGCGTCGCCATCGAGCGAATGAAGACGCCTTTGTCGAGGGTCAGCGTCTGCATGCGAATGCGATCTCCGAGAATCGCTCCGCCCGAAAAGGGACTCGAAGGATCTACGGCGATGATTCCGACGCGCTCGCCGCCTTTGCGATAGAACGCTGCCAGCTTGTCTACCAGCGATGACTTCCCTGCCCCCGGGGCGCCGGTAATGCCAACGATTAGCGCGCGCCCGGTTCGCGGAAAAATCTGCTTCATCAACTCGGACGCGGCCGCGGCGTCGTCTTCGACTTTCGAGATCGCCCGGGCGACCGCCGTCGTGTCGCCGGCCAACACGCGCTCTAGGAGCGAACCCTTCATGCAGATTTCAGAATCTCGCGCGCGATTATGATCCGCTGAATCTCAGAAGTGCCTTCACCAATCGTGCACAGCTTTGAATCGCGCCAATATTTTTCGGGCGGATAGTCTTTCGTATAGCCATAACCGCCGTGAATTTGGATTGCCTCTTCGCAGACCCGCACGCTCATCTCGCCGGCGAATAGTTTCGCCATCGATGATTCTTTGGTCGTCTTCTTGCCCGCATCTTTCATGGCAGCCGCGCGATACATCAACAAGCGCGCGGCCTCGATCTGCGTCGCCATGTCGGCCAGCTTGAATTGAATTGCCTGGAACTCACTGATTGGCTTACCGAACTGTTGACGTTCAGTCGAATATCGCACTGCCGACTCGTACGCGCCCTGCGCAATGCCGACCGCCAGGGCGGCGATCGAGATTCTTCCGCCATCGAGAATCTGCATCGCATTCACAAACCCCATGCCCTCTTCGCCCAGACGGTTGCCGTCCGGCACGAAACAATCTTCAAAGACTACGCTGGCGGTTTCCGACGCGCGCAGGCCCAGCTTGTTCTCTTTCTTTGAGGGCGCAAATCCGGCCATGCCCTTTTCGAAGATGAATGCGGTGATGCCTTTGCTGCGTTTTGAACGATCATTTGAAGCAAAGGCGACGCAGGTATCAGCATGAATCGCGTGCGTTATGAAATTCTTCGAGCCGTTCACTACCCAGCCATCATCTTTTTTAACCGCGGACGTGCGCGTGCCTGATGCATCTGATCCCGCACCCGGTTCAGTCAGTCCCCACGCGCCCAAATGATCGCCCTTCGCCAGCGGTTCCAGGTACTTCTTCTTCTGAGCTTCGGTACCGTACTGATAAATATGGTTTGAGCAGAGCGAATTGTGCGCGGCCACTGAGATGCCGACCGATCCGTCAACGCGGGACAGCTCTTCAATCGCAGTTGCATATTCAACGTAACCGAGGCCCGCGCCGCCGTATTCCTCAGGAAACAGGATGCCCGTCAGTCCTAATTCGCCCAACTTGGGTAATAGTTCGATTGGGAAGTGTTGAGTCTCGTCCCATTCCATGACGTGCGGCGCGATTTCGGCTTCGGCGAACTCGCGCACGCTCATCTTCATTTGCTGTTGTTCTTCGGTGAGTTCGAAATCCATGCTGTTTTAGAACCGAGCGGTAGCGACCGGATCGAGAAAGTTCCTAATCTGAGAAGGGGCTTTCAAAAATTGCGTTTGCCAGTTTTCACAAACAAACGACAGGCCTTAGATGCCTGTCGCGCATTAATGAGAACGGGACATTGTATCTGAACGGCGCCGCGTACGCACCCGTACGCGCGGGTTCTGACCAGGCTGGATTTTTCTTTTCGTAGCAGCGGGTTTTTTGAATTGCGAGACTTCGCGCGGCGTTAAGTATCGCCATTCACCCGTTTTCAGCGGGCCGATTTGAAGATGGCCGATCTGTGAGCGACTCAACTTGACGACGGAGTGGCCGATGGCGTCGAACATGCGACGGACCTGTTGGTTGCGACCTTCGTGCAAAGTCACTTCATACCAGGCGTTGCCTTCGCTTTGACGAAGCTTGCGCACCTCGCCGCGCGCGATGCGTTCATCCTCGACGATTCGGACACCGCGCCGTAAGCGTTCTATAGCTCTGTCGCTGGGCACGCCTTTCACCTTGACCTTATAGACTTTGGCGATTTCGTTTTTGGCAGAGGTAATGAGGTTCGTCAGCTCGCCATCAGTCGTCAGCAGCAGCAACCCTTCAGTGTTGAAATCGAGCCTGCCCACCGGATGCAGTCGACCCAACGCTTTCGGAATCAAATCTACAACCAATGGCCGGCCCTCAGGATCGGACATGCTGGTCAAGTAGCCCCTCGGCTTATTCAGCAGGACATAAATCTGATCCTGCCGATTCAGCAACGGCTTAATCAGCCGGCCGTTAACTTTTATGTGGTCGCGATCCGGATCGGCCTTCGCTCCCAGTTCAGTTACCGTCTTACCATTCACGCTGACCTTGCCGGCTCTGATCAAATCTTCGGCGTGTCGCCGTGAGGCTATCCCGGCGGACGAAATCAATTTTTGTAATCGCTGTTCCATGCAATAAGAAGAAAGGCAGAGGAGTTCGGGATCGATTGACGCTAAGGCCTACTCGCCGCCGCCGGCCAGATCCTGAAAATCCTCGATGCTGGGCAATTCCGAAAGATCCTTAAGACCGAACTGAATCAAGAACTCCTTCGACGTGCCATACATCATCGGTCGGCCAACGGTTTCTTTTCTGCCCTTAGCCACAATCAAACGCTTGTCGAGCAAAGTCTTAATGGCCGACGGTGATTGCACGCCGCGAATCTCGAGGATTTCAGGGACGGTCACCGGCTGCTTGTACGCGATTACCGCGAGGGTCTCGAGCGACGCCAGCGAAAGTTTCGCGCTCGGTTTCGACTTCAGATACGCGCGGACATGTTCGTGAAATTCCGGACGCGTCGCGATCTGCCAACCTCCCGCTATTTCGCGCAACTGCAAACCGCCATTTCGCTGTTCGTACTCGGCGTTCAAGTCAGCAATTGCTTTTTCAACCGCCTCGCGATCGACTTTGGCTACCTCGGCGATTGTTTTCGCGCTGATCGGCTCGTCAGCTACGAAGATCAAGGACTCGGTGATCGACTTCAATTCCGCCGCGCTGATCTCGCGTTGGCCGACGATTTCGCTCTCTGGTGAATCGACAACTTCTACTGGTTCCTCCACGGCGGCCGCTTTTGCTTTGTTGCTCATGACTTCTTTGAGTGCCTATGGTTTCTAGTTTGCCGCGGGCTGCGCCGCCGTGGCGAAGATTTCACCAAACGTCTCGCGCTGCCGGAGCGAGATTTCACTGAGGCGAACGAGTTCGAGCACCGACAAAAACGCCACCACCAGTTCCCTGCGCGATTTCGCTTGTTCGAAAAATTTCAGCACGTTCAGCTCGCCCGCTGACCGCACCATGTTACGCAGGCGGTCAATCATTTCGGCCATCGTCACTTCCTCGCGCTCAATTTCCATGAGCACTTCGTCTTTGTGACGCGCCAGAATTTTCTGGAACACGGTAAGGAGATCGAAGAGACCAACCGCAACCTCAGGATTATTTTTGTCGGTTTCGATTTCAGCTCGCCTGAAAACTGCCTGCTCGACAGTCGCGCGCGACCAGAGCATTTGCGCCGCCGCCTTGTACTTTTCGTGTTCGAGCAAACGATTGACCAATTCAGCGCGCGGATCTTCGATTTCCTCAACGGGAGCCAACGGATCGCGCGGCAGCAACATGCGCGACTTCAACTCGATCAGCTGCGCCGCCATCACGAGAAAATCACCGGCGACGGTCAGGTCGAGTTCCTTCATCAACTGAAGGTAACGCAGGTATTCATCAGTGATGGGCGCAATCGGAATGTCGTAGATATTGACCTGCTCCTGACGAATTAAATAGAGCAGCAGATCCAGCGGTCCTTCGAAATCACCAAGGGTGACTTTCAGCTGATCAGTCTCAGCGTCAGGAGTGATGGAAGGGTGGGCGCCCGCGACACTAATTGTCGAAGGAGCTTCGGCGCCGCCGGCCGGTTCCTCATTCACTGTGTGCGTCCCGTCGTCCATCGACTTAACTGCGCGCTCCAATCAAACCCATATTCGCTTTGGCTCGACTCAGAGTCATTCGGGCAATTGCCTCAGCCCGTTCGGCGCCCTGCTCCAGAATCTGATCGAGTTTATCATCATCGATGCTGCGCACGCGCTCCTGAATCGGCTTCAGAAACTCGATGCAGACATCAGCCAACTCCTGCTTCAAAGCTGCGTAGCCCTTCCCTGAGAAATGATCTTCGATTTCACTATTGCTCTTGTTTGTGAGCAGGTGATAAATCGTCAATAGATTATTTATCGCCGGACGGCCCGGATCAAATCTGATTTCAGTCCCCGAATCGGTCACCGCGCGTTTGAACTTGCGTCGCACCGCGTCCTCATCGTCGAGCAACATTACACAGCCGGCTTCGCTTTCTTCATCAGACTTCGACATCTTCTTGGTCGGGTCGGCGAGCGACATGATGCGCGCGCCCACCTTCGGAATAAACGGATCGGGCACCACGAATGTCTGGCCGTAATCGCGGTTGAAGCGAATTGCGATGTCCCGGGTCAATTCAAGATGCTGCTTTTGATCTTCGCCTACCGGAACCAGGTCGGTTTGATAAAGCAGAATGTCCGAAGCCATCAGCACCGGATAATCGAAGTATCCCACGCTGAGGCTCTCCTCCTGCTTGAGCGCTTTGTCCTTGTACTGCGTCATGCGTTCAAGCTCGCCCATGCGCGCGACGCCATTCAGCAGCCAGGTCAACTCCGCATGCGCCGCCACGTCTGACTGTACGAACACCGTAGAAACGTTTACATCAATTCCGACAGCCAAGTAAATGCGCGCGAGTTCGCGAGTCTTCGCCGCCAGCACTTTCGGATCCTGCGGCACCGTGATCGCATGAAGGTTCACGATACAGAAGAAACTCTCGTAGTCGTGTTGCAGCGCGACCCAATTACGCAAAGCCCCAAGATAATTACCGAGGTGAACGTTGCCGGTGGGCTGGGCACCGCTGAAGATTCTTTTCATACCTATACGCCAACAAAGAGAATTCTCATCGCAATCGGCAGCACGATGCGAAAGATCATTCCAAACACTCCGGTGAACATTGCGAGGATCAAGAGAATAAAACCAAAGCGCTCCAAAACCTCAAAGCTCGATTCGAAGCTGGGCGGCAGCAGACTCTGCAAGACCTTGCTGCCATCGAGCGGTGGAATCGGGATCAAATTGAAGACGCCCAACGCGACGTTCAAAACCAGAAACACCGTCAATAGCTGCGCGGCGCCTTCGACAATCAGCGAGTCGTTCGCCGGAATGGCCGCCACCCCATAACGGGCCGGAACCAGCACCAACAGTTTCGCCACCGCGAGTAATCGAATAATGATCGCCGCGATAATCGCAATCGCGAAATTACAAATCACACCCGCGATCGAGACCCAGAAATTGGCAACCCGCTTGTTGCGCCAACGGAAAGGATTGACGGGCGTTGGCTTAGCCCAACCGATTAAGGGCGCTCCGGTGAAAAAGGCCATCGCGGGAAACAACAACGTCCCGATCGGATCGACGTGCGCGATAGGATTCAGAGAGATTCGACCTTGAAGACGAGCGAGATCGTCACCGAAATAATTCGACGTCCACGCGTGTGCAGATTCGTGCACTGATAGAGAAAAGATCAGCGCCACCATGTAAAAAAGGAATTGGAGAATGGTGTTACTGTCCAGGTGCGTATCTCCTAACGAATCAAATCAAACGACCTTCAATACCGAGCGGCAAACTATACACAGCTTCATTAGTCGCCACAACCATCTCGCCGTGCGGACCGAAAGCGACACCGACCACGTTCATTCCAGTGACGACGAGTTCCGCCTGACTGCCATCCGGTGAAATCTTCACCACACCTCGCCGGCCGCGTAACGCGGCGGCGACATAGAGATTGCCGCTGCGATCGAAAGCCAGCCCCTGGGGGCGACCGAGTCCGCGAAAGAAAGTGCTTGCATTGCCGTCATGATCAAAACGCATGACCGAATCGAAGCTCGAGACCGTTGGGCCGGTGACATAAAGATTCCAATCAGGTCCGAATGCAAGATGATAAGCCGACACTGACGGTTCGTGTTCCGCCCATCGGTTGGCTTCACCTATCTCATTGATACGAAAAATGGTGCCTGAGCGATCGCCCACAAACATCTCGCCCTCATGATTGAAGGCGAGACCGGTGGCGACTCCCAAATCGCTCGCAAATGCGACTACTTGTCGATCCCGTGTAATTCGGTAGACGGTACCGTCAAAGCGACTCGTCACAAACATGCGGCCGGTACGGTCGAAGGCGATAGCCGTCGGGTTGGTGATGTCACCTGAGAATTCCTCGATGTCCCCACTTCGGTCGATACGAAATATCGAGGTCGGCACATGTTCGCCGCGCGATCCTGAGCGGGTGACATAGAGCGAGCCATCCGCGAGATTGAAGGCCGGATTCGTCACCGGATGCAGATTCGCCGCTAATCTCTTTCCGATTGTGAAATTAATCGCGCCGTCGGTGCGCAGGGGCGCGGACCCAGTTGTCGCATCTACCGGCACGACTCCAGCAACTGCGGCCTCCGGCACCAGCGCCATCGCGCGACAGGTACGCGCCGAAATTAAGTGGGCCGCGACATCGGAAAAACGCACCTGCAACCTGGATAACTCTTCACCGGTCAGCCCTTCGAGATGGATAACCACCTCGCCACCCGCAATTCCGGCGCGCGGGTCTACCTTGATTATGTTCAGCTGTTGCGTCATTGACTTGCGAACCTACATCGTATCGACGTGATGTCCGCTTGTCTAATTAAGCATGACCTCACGATCGCGTAACCGGCTGTGGACGCGTGCTATAATTTTGCCCAATCCACTGAATGCGAAGTCTTCACGGTAACACGCAGGGTCTCAAGCCGAATCAATTAAGGCGCATTGAGAAGTTGTATCAACGGCGCATTCATCCCCGCCAGATCGTGACCCCGGAGTTTGCGCGCCAATTGAGCGAGTTGTCGCATGAGACAAATCGACAAATCGGGGCTTTGATCGATCGCAAGGGTTACGTTGAATACGTGATCGTCGGCGACGCCCGGCGAATTGAGATGCCTGATTTCAAACGCGTGCGCACGGCCGGCGACCGCTTTCGTGGTCTCCGTTGCGTTCATACTCACCTTCGCGGCGAGGAGCTCACCCGCGATGACTTAACCGACCTGGCGCTGCTGCGCCTGGACTTGATGGCCGCCATCGACGTTGACCAGAATACGGGACTGCCCGGCGTCGTCCGCTCGGCACACTTACTGCCGACTACGGCTGAGCACCTGCACGCCAACGGCGCGAACGGCAGCTTTGCTTTTCTTGATCCGGAGGTGGCTTCGCAACTCGACGTCGATTTTCTCGAATTGATGGAGGCGCTGGAAAGCGAAATGGCCCGGAACCGGCGCGCCACGCGCCGGGCAGCGAAAGGCGATCAGGCAATCCTGGTCAACGTTTCCACCGGCGCGATTTCAGAAGCTGAAGAATCGATGGCCGAGCTGAAAGAGCTGGCTCAATCAGCGGGGGTCGTCGTGGTTGATGAAATGATTCAACGCCGGCCGACAATCGACCCTCGCACTCTGCTGGGCAAGGGTAAGCTGGATGAATTACTGGTACGCGCCATGCAGCTGGGCGCTGACGCCATCATCTTCGATCGCGAACTGCAAGCCGCGCAGGTGAGATCGATTTCAGAGGCGACCGACTTGAAAGTCATCGATAGGTCGCAGTTGATTCTCGACATCTTTGCGCAGCGCGCACAGTCGCATGAAGGCAAGATTCAGGTCGAGCTCGCCCAACTTAAGTACATCCTGCCGCGTCTGGTAATGGGCCAGGAATCGGCGTTTTCGCGCCTCGCCGGCGGCATCGGTGGCCGCGGTCCGGGCGAAACAAAACTGGAAACCGATCGCCGTCGCGTTCGCGATCGCATTCACCGCCTGGAGAAAGAATTGGCGTCGCAAGCCAAACGCCGCGAACAACGGCGGAAGGAACGCTTGCGTCATCAGGTTCCGACAATTTCGATTGTCGGCTATACCAACGCCGGCAAATCGACGCTGCTGAACGCCCTCACCGCCAGCGAGGTTCTGGCTGAGTCCAGGATGTTTGCGACGCTCGATCCGACTACCCGACGCTTGCGCTTGCCGCGAGAGCGCGAAGTGATAATCAACGACACGGTCGGGTTCATACGCGATCTACCGCCGGATCTAATTGCCGCGTTTCGCTCGACGCTCGAAGAAATCGACAGCAGCCGCTTGCTCATTCACCTGGTTGACGCAGCAAACCCCAGATGGAAGCAACAGATTGCCTCAGTCGATCGCATCCTGAGCGAGCTTCACGTTGAGAACATTCCACGGCTGCTCGTACTTAACAAATGCGACCGGATTGATCGGGTAACGCTTGACGCAATCCTGCGAGAGTTATCGTTGGACGCTGGAATCGAAGCAATCACGATTTCGGCGCTGCGACGAGATTCACTTTCGCCGCTACTTGAAAGAATCGAGCAATCGTTGGGCAATCAGCCCTCCTTTCAAACGCAGCACCTACCACACGTAACCACCGGTCCGCCGACCCAATGAGTCCCCGCCCCAGATTCACCACCAGGCTCGATCGAATCCGCAACGCGGTGCTGGACGCTTTATTGCGACCCTTACGTTGGTTTTCTCCCACCACACGGTTCGTCATCGGCTTCGCCGGACTGACCGCTCTTACTACGCTAGTGTTGGTTTGGTGGCCGATTACACCGCGCGCGATCGGTATCCTGGCATTCGTCGGCGCCGGCTATTACGCGGTCTGGCGATTTGTGAAGTATCGAGCGTCGGCTGTAGACCTGTTAACCACTGAGCCCCGCGCGTTCGCTCTCTTAGGATCCGCAATTCTTTTCCAATCGGCGATCACTCGATTCAGTTTCATTGTCATGGACGCTATCGCGTCCCAGAGTACGCGCCCGCCTTTCACCGACGCGGCAGTGTGGGCCTTTGCGATTCCCTTCGCGGCCTCATCGTTACTGGTCAGGATGCTCCTGGATCGCCAACTGAGCTTTGTTAATGGCATTGCGATCGCCATCGTGGCCGCACTGCTCGCGCAAAACCGAGGCGCCGCGGCGCTCTACGCTTTGATTTCATGCACCACGGCCGCCTACGGACTCAAGCGTTACCACGAACGGCAAACTGTGACGATCGCCGGGTTGATCGTGGCGGGCCTGAACATGCTGACCGCGGCCCTAATCACCGCCGTGACAGCACCACGATTTAGACTCTTTGATATTTGCGTCGCGGCATTGTTCGGGTTCATCGGCGGATTGCTCACGATTGTCTTCGCCGCCGGTGGTATGCCGATCAACGAGTCATTGTTTGGCGTGCTTACCGACATTCGTTTGCTGGAACTGACGAATGCCGACCTTCCGGTCCTGGGCCAACTGGCAGTGCGGGCGCCGGGAACCAACCAGCACTCGCATGCCGTCGGGCAACTGGCTGAAGATGCCTGCCGCGCGATCGGGGCGAACGCGATCCTCGCACGCGTGGGCGCGTTGTATCACGACATTGGCAAGGTGGCTGCTCCTGAACATTTTGTCGAAAACCAGAGCGGCGAAAACCCGCACGATCGGCTACGGCCGCTTCAGAGCGCGAAGATCATCACCAGCCATGTCACCTACGGGTTGCGACTGGCAAGAGAGGTGGGCCTGCCCAAACGCGTCGCAGATTTCATCCCGCAACACCATGGCACCCGGACTCTCCATTTTTTCCTGCAGAAGGCGCGAGCGGAGGGCAATGGCAAATCAATCAATGAGCGCGACTTTCGCTATCCGGGTCCCAAGCCGCAGTTCAAGGAAGCCGCGATTCTAATGCTGGTTGATTCGGCCGAGGCCGCGGCGAGATCGCTGGCGCAACCGAATGCGGAGAACATCCGGGCGATAGTGGGAAAAATTTTCGACGCGGTGGTAAACGATCGCCAGCTTGATGAATCTCATCTGAGTTTGTCGGAGCTGGGTCGCCTGCGAGAAGCAATCGTGAATTCGCTGATCGCGATTTATCATCCCAGGATTGATTATCCCGGCTTTAACGTCCCTTCTGGAGCAGATGAGCAGACCGCCCAGCCACATCATCTCACTTATGCTCAGCCTTCCGATGTACCGATCAATCCGTCAGGCGAAGTAGAAGAGGAAGCGATGTCCTGGAGTGAAGCACCGGACAAGCAGGACGTTTAGAGCTTGCCGCGCAGCTTTCGGTAAGTCATCGAGAGATCTTCGGGCAAGACGCGCGTTTCTCCCACGGTCGACATAAAGTTTGTGTCGCCGCCCCAGCGCGGCAGGATGTGCAGGTGAAGGTGGTCGGCGACGCCGGCGCCCGCGACCTCGCCAAGGTTCATGCCCAGATTAAATCCTTCGGGTTGATATGCATCGCGCAAAGCGCTTTCGCACCGCTTCGCCAAATCCATCATTTCGTCACCTGCTGCTTTGGAAATCTCTGTCAGACTGGCGACGTGTGCGTAGGGAGCAATCATTAAATGACCGCTGGTGTAGGGATACCGATTCAGGATAACGAAATTCTCAGCGCCGCGGTAGACAACGAGCTTGTTTTCGTCTTGGGTAGGATCTTGTTTGGCGATGCAGAAGATGCAGCCGGGCTTGGGTCTGTCAGAACCGGTGATGTATTCGTGCCTCCAGGGACTCCAGAGTGTTTTCACGAGCAATGCCTAGAACTGATATCCAGCAGGTCAGACGTTTTCGTTGATTAGTTCCTTCAACTCTTTGCCGGCTTTGAAGTACGGAACGCGCTTGGCTGGGATATCGACGGGATCGCCGGTCTTGGGATTGCGGCCACGCCGGGCGCCGCGCGAGCGGACGCGAAAACTTCCAAAGCCGCGCAATTCAATCTTCTCACCCTGGTTCAGGCTATCGATGATGCTTTCGAAAACAATTTCCACCAGTCGCTCGGCATCCTTTTTTGTTAACTCGGCGGCGTCCGCCACGTCGTTCACAAGATCAGCTTTGGTCATGAACTCACCTCGAGCGAAATGGTAATAACCGTTTCTGACTACCTAACGAACTGCGCAACTTAAGAGGATGCCTAACCTTACCAGAACCCCGGGCCATCGGCAAGAGCGAGAACTGCCGCATTGCCAATAGGTTACGACCAAATTGGGTTACGGACCGCGGTCGTTCCTTGAGACCAAACGATTCTACGAATCGCCCTCATTGCTGCGAGCGAAATCGGCCAATTCAGCGAGCGAAGCCATGCCGCCTTTCGCTTCCGACGTGTAAATCTTGGTCTCGACAATCGGATCTTCGCTCCCGGCCGCCCGCGCCGACAGACCAATCTTTTTGTTTTCAGTGTCGACGCGCAGCACGCGAAATTCCATCTCCTGTCCGATTTGCACAACGTCTTCGGGTTTGTTGACTCGCTCGTCGGACAGCTCGGAAATGTGACAGAGCCCTTCAAGGTTATCGCCTAACTCGACGAAGGCGCCAAAGCTGGCGAACCGGGCAATCTTTCCTTTAACGACATCCCCGGGTTTGTGCGTGGTAATAAAATCGTTCCAGGCGTTGGGCTCCAACTCCTTAATCGAAAGAGACATGCGCCGGTTCTCGGGATCGATCGCCGTGATCACCGCATCGACCGCCTGTCCTTTTCTCAACAATTCACCCGGATGTTTGATTCGGCGTGACCAGGAGATGTCCGAGACATGTACCAACCCATCGATGCCGTCTTCAATCTCGATGAAGGCGCCGAAGTCCGTAAGGTTGCGAACTTTTCCATGCACCCGTCCGCCAACCTGATAGCGATCGCCGAGCGTGGCCCATGGATTCTCCTGAATCTGTTTCATCCCGAGGCTGATGCGTCTTCCCTTGGGATCGACCCCCAATACTTCAACGTCGACAACATCGCCAGGATTGACGAGCTTGCTTGGGTGCTTCACCCGCTTCGACCAGCTCATTTCAGAGACGTGCACCAGGCCTTCAACTCCCGGCTCGAGTTCGACAAAGGCACCATAATCAGTAACGCTGGCGACGCGGCCGTTAAGTCGCATGTGCAGCGGAAACCGTTCTTCGACGCTCTCCCAGGGATCAGGAAGGAGCTGTTTATAGCCAAGCGAGACGCGTTCGCGACCACGATCGAACCGCAGCACTTTTACCTGCACGGTATCGCCGACTTTGAAGAGTTCACCCGGAGTCTGCACTCGACTCCAGGACATGTCGGTCACATGCAGCAAACCGTCGACGCCGCCGATATCCACGAAAGCACCATAATCCGTCAGGTTCTTAATCTGTCCCTCGACGATAATGTCTTCCTCAATTTGATCGAGTGTCTCGCCCTTCTTTCCGGCGTTTCGCTCTTCCAACAAGGCCTTTCGCGAAAGCACGACATTGGAACGTTTGCGATTAAGCTTGATGACCTTCGCTTCAATTTCCTTGCCGCGCAGCGAATCGAGGTTACGAATCGGTCTGACATCAACCTGCGATCCCGGAAGAAATGCCCCGATGCCATCGATATCGACGCGAACGCCGCCCTTTATGCGTTCGGCGACGCGACCTTTGATCGGGCTGCCTTCTTCATATGCCTTCTCTAAATCGTCCCAGGCACGCAGGCGGAGCGCATCTGCGCGGGACAAGACGGGGAAACCTTCGCCAGTCTCCATGTTCTTAACCAGGACGTCGACTTCGTCGCCGGGCTTAACGGTGAGTTCACCGTTGTCCATAAACTCGTTCTGGTTAACGATGCCTTCTGATTTGTAGCCAAAGTCAATCACTACACCGCGCTCGGTAATTCCCACTACGGTGCCGCGCACAACTTCGCCTTCCTGCAGCGTCGATTGTTCCTGCTCGAACTGGTCGAGCATCTGGCCAAAGTCTTCACCCGCGGGGCGCGACTCTTCTTCGTTTTCACGCGCCGGTGGCGTGCTCGCAGGTTCACCGCTTGAGTCGCCGCTGGGCGCGCTCATTTCGGTGGTTGAGTTATCGCTCGCGGTTTGATTGTCTGTTTCTGGTTGGTTAGCGTCGAGATTCTCGACGGTGGTTTCAGGTGTTTCCGTGGACATGCACACTCCCTAATCGTTTTCTAGCGTGACGAGCCATCGCCACGCCGTCCGGCAGTCGGCGCAACGGTGCCATCTCTGGCTTTCCGTAATCTATAGGCGAATGTCGGAAAATGAGAGGAAGCGAGCCTAAAGGAGTTGAAAAGAAGGTTGTCGTTTCGATTTCCGTTGTGCCCGTAGTCTCCCGCGCTGGTCCGACTATCACCGATCGCTTGACCGGATAGTTTCGGAATTTACACGGCGCTTGGAGTTAGTGTCAAGGCGGCCTGCCGATCTTTGCAGCGGCAACTTGCTACAAAACTCTAACGCCTTTCATTCGCTGACGATTCGATGCCACGCGGAACAACGTAAACTCCGGCTGAGTGCGACCCAACATACAAGGTGTTCTGGTCTCTCGCATCGAGCGCTAGCGCCCAAATACGCTGGCTCGGCAACCGGTGCTCCCGCAGATCGATCCGCGCCCATGTCGAGCCGGCATCATTCGATCGATAGACGCCCCCGCCGATCTCGCCCGTCTGATAAGCATTGCCTACAAAAACCTCATCAGGGTTGCGCGGGTTGATCAGAATGCTGGTGAAATCGCCGAAAGGTAAATTGCCTCCGCGTCGTGCCCAATGCTCGCCCCCGTCATGCGACATATAAAATGCCTGCTTGGTACCGGCGTACACGTAATTAGTTCGCTGTGGATCTTGCACGATGACATTCACCGGCGTGGTGTTGGGAATCCCGCTGACTGCTTGCCAACTGTCTCCGCCGTTTCGCGAAACTAAAACTCCTGAAGTGGTCGTGCCCACATAAATCACGGATGGACTCTGCGGACTCGTCGAGATGCAGGTCGTGCGATTGTCCATTCCCTGACCGTATGACAACCGGTCCCAACCCAGCGCCGGGTCACTGGTCCGAAACAGGCCAGCATTCGTGGCCGCGAGAATTTCACGGCCCGACTTACCGGCGTAGGAAACCATCGCGTTTACCGGATCAGTCAAAGCAGCGACATGTGGCAACCCGGTACTGCCGCTCGCCGAAGCTACGCCCAGCGCAGCCAGCGTGGTTTGATCGAGTTGTCCGGTCACGGTCAGATAGCGATCCGTTTGAAATCGCTTGATGGCGGCAACCGTCCGCGGTCCCATCTGACCGTCCGGCGTTCCCATCTCATATCCTGCGCGCTCGAGCGCCTGCTGCGCGCGTTTCACAGTGTCGTCAGTCGGCTTCGGCGCTGCCATTCGCTGGCCGGGCGAGGTCGGTTGAACGGATTGTGTTGACGGACGTGACTGGGCTACCGTTCGCCGCACCGCCGGCGATCCACGTTTCTTGGCTGGACCTGATGCGGGTTTGCGCGCCACGATCGGGGCCCATGAAGCGCCGCGATCGGTCGAGCGATACACGCCGAGGTTCGTACCAAGATAAATCGTATTCGCATCCCGCTCGTCCTGCAGAATCGAATAACCAATTAGCCGCGGAGGCATGTTCCGCATCGAGGGTTGCCACGACGCACCGCCATCGTTGCTGACAAAAAAGAACCCGCCTCCGGTTGTAGTATTAATTGTGCTGGCGTAAACCCGATTCGCATTCTCGCGATCAGTAACAATGGCATCGACGAACCGTCCACTAAAACCGGTATTGCTCGGAATGAAATTTTTGCCGCCATCACTCGACACCATCACTCCATAGTTGTTCGTCGCAATGAACACCATATTCGGATTGTGCGGATGAACGGCGATCGAATTGATTTCCAATTGTCGTGACGTGGTCACCATCCAGGAATTGTTCGCGCCACCGTTGGCCGACCGCCAAAACCCTTCCGTCGTACCCGCGAACACGACTCCCGCGACCGAGGGATGTTGCAGAATCGCGCGCGTCCGTCGCGATTGTGAGGGAATACCTTGCACCTTCGCCCAGTTCTCGCCGGCGTCGCGCGTCTCGTAGATGCCACTGCAAGCAGAGGCAATAACGTGATCCGCATTTCGCGGATCGATATTAATGGCGAAGATGTCTGAGTCGTCGATAATTCCCTTCTTGATGATCTTCCAGGTTTGCCCGCCGTCCGTGCTCTTGTACGGCAACCACCAGGTGCCCGCATAAATAACATTCGGGTTGCGCGGGTCGATGGCCAAAGACTCCACATCAACCTCCTTGTCGCCGCGCTGCTGCGCTGCGGCGGCAGCCAGCGATCCCGTCGGCAGGGGTGACCAGGTATCGCCTGAATCCACGGAGCGAAAGATTCCGTTAATCGTACCCACCAGCAAGATGTTGGGATTCGATTCCGACTGCGTCATCGCGTGGACTGCTTCGTTCCGAAGCTCGGGAGCATCGCGCCAGGTGAGACCACCATCACTGGATTTGAAAAAGCCGCCGGGCTCCTTATGACGATGCGTCGCCACGTACAGGATCTTGGAGTTCCGTGGATCGACCAGAATGTGGTCGACGAACAAGCGCGGCCGATTCAGGTTAACCAACATGCGCCAGTTCCGCGCCCCGTCGCTCGAGGTATAGATCTGTCCATCCAGGGTCCCAAAATAAAATCGATTGGGATCGCTCGGATCAACCACCAGTCCGCGCGCGTCGCCACCGGTAGGTCCGCTTAGTCTCCACTCAGCGGAATAAGGATTTCCGGCGACGTCGGCCGCCCTCGCAGCACTGCTGAACGAATTTGAAAACGGAAGTGTGAGGCCAAGTACCAATACAAAGACCAACGAAATAATTCTTTTCATTGCTTAAATTTTTCTCCACGGGCGGACTGAAGGTTATCGGGGCAACCAGTTTGTCAGATGCATTATACCGATTTAAGTGATGCTTTACGATAGCGGCAACCGAGCGAGCAATTTGATGAGGGTGGAAAAGCGAAGCGGGCGGCGTTCCTTTCGGAAAACCGCCCGCTTCGGAAGAAGGTCGCTACTCTTTTATTAGAGTCGCGAGCGTTTAGAAGTTATTCCTCTTCGCCACGACGATTGCCACGGCGACGAGTTGCCGGTTTCTTCTTGCAGTCCGGACACGGTGAAATCACACCGCTTGCGTCGCCCTGTGTAAAGGAGGCGCCCTGCGGAACGATCCACAGCTGGACTTGCAACTCTGGCAAGCAGCCACCGTCGATGACGTTGATGCGGCTGGCGTCGATACCGCGCGTGTTAACCAGGTAATCCTTGGCGCGGTTAGCGCGAGTCATACCTTCAGCATCGCACGCTCCGTATCCGACGATCGCACCGCTGGCCGTCGGCTCGTTCTGCAACTGAATTGCGAAGTTGTCGAGTCTGGCCTTCTCATCGTTGAAGCGGATGTTGCCGTACTCGTCGAACTTACGCGGCACCGCCGGCTTCGGTCTCACAGCTACCGAGCAAGAGGCGGTGCGGTTACAGGTTGGATCGACTCCACCGATTTCGACAGTCGCCGTAATCGTTGATCCACCAACTCCCTTGGTATCAACCGTGATCGTGGACGTGCCCTGGCCGCTGGTAATCGTGCCGGCCGAAACCGTCCAGTTGTAGGTCTCAGATACCACCGGTGTTCCCGGCGTGAAGTTCGCAGTGAAGGTTGCCGGGCTGCCATCTTCGACGTCGCTCGGGCATGTGACACTAAGCTGCGGGCAAACCAGAATTGGCTTGCAATCCGTACAATTCGCGATGGTCACGGTCGTGCTCGCGGCAGTAATGCAACCGCAGCCGTCGTCCACTTCAACGCTAGCCGTGTAAGTGCCGGGCCCCATACCGCTCAGGTCCCAACTCACGCTCGTACCATCACCCGTAACGCGGCCGCCAGTTACACTGTACGTGTAAAGCAGCGTGTCGCCATCAGGGTCGCTAGCCGTTGTCGTTAATTGCACTGACGAGGTTGCGGCCGACGGGCAAGTGTCGGATCTCTGTCCCGGCGGACATGGCAACGTAATGGTCGTTGCGGAAGCCGCAATCGACGCGGTCGGCGCCTGATTCGGCAGAATCGCCGGCTCGCGCTTGTTGCGATGACCGAACCATACTTGAGCGCCGAATCCGTAAGGATCGCTCGAAGGCGCAAAGCCCAGGGGCAATCCTGCCGAGGTCGAAACGCGGGAGGTACCCGGAACGACAACCAAGCCGCGGCCCGGCACGTTGACATTAGTGACTTGTTGAACCGCCTCACTAAAATCTACCGGCGAGAAGTTCTTCTGCCGCTGGTCATTCAAAGCTCTTCTATACCAAGCCCCAAATCCCCACCAGCGCGCCGGATAAATCTTGGCGCCAACGATAAACTCAACCGGGCTGTTTTCAAATGCATTTGGCGTACGACCGCCGACGTATTGGGTCGAACGGAATTCGCCGATGCCCTGGAAGTACTTATTGATCGGAAAGTCTACGCCAATGCCGGCGATAACTTCATCGGGCCGATCCAACAACGCAATGCCGTCTGCACCCTTCGGATTACTATTCAACCAGTATCCGAGGTTCGCGGACAGATTCACGTGTTTGCTAAGTCTGGCGTCAGTGAACATTGTCAGACCAAAGTCGCCGATATTACCGCCTGGGCTGGCACCGCGCTGTAACTGGTTAAAGCCCTGGGCGTCATCGGCCTTGTCCCAGTACCAGCGGTACATCGGAATAAAGCCAAATCCGAACGGGTTTTTCGGTCCAGTGATTCGCCACTTCGCACCGCCAGCCAAGCTGGTCACGCTCGATTCGCCATATAAACGGCTCACGAACGGCGCATCCGGCAAATACGACGGTGCCGTCGTATAACTGACCGGGATATTGATCGGCAGGCTTAACGCGGTCGCCGGCAGAAGCGTGGTTGCGAGAACTACACCTGGCAAAATGCTGCCAGCCGGAGATCCGACGCCCGGGAAAGCACCGGCAGCGCCAAAGTTACTTTGGCCCCCAAACGGAGGTCCCAGCGTCGCGTTAAATCCTGGAAAGCCGAATATCTGACCGATCTGACCTGGCCCCAGACCAAAGTTCGGGCCAGTGCCACCAGTGAACGGGTAGGCCACAAACGGCTGCCCGAAGCTGGTGTAACCGGTGGTTCCGGGAATGAAGGGCGGACGAAACACCGCGCTTCCCGCAATGGTTCCCACATTGGGTCCGGACGGGGCAAGAATTATCGCCGGTCCGCTGCCGAGCAGGCCATTGCCAAAGTACACTTGCGTGTTGGGCAGGAAAAAGCTCGACAGGTTCTGCGGATTATTAACCTTGATTCCGCGATACGCGTTTATCTTGAAGAACAACTCCAAGTGGTCGTTAATACCGACGTTGACGCTGGCGGGCCAATCGGTGATATCGACGTTGCCCGGGTCGCGGTCATAATTGCTGAATGCAAAGCTAAAGGTGAACTCGCCTTTTCTCAAGGTCGAGCCATCGTAGATCGTAAACAGCCCTGTAGGACCGCCCTCAGGACCGCCAGTACCAACACTCGGTGATTGGTTCCTGGGATCTCTTTCATCTCTCAGCGTTTGCCCAAATGCAACTGCTGATAAAAAACAAATTGCGAGTGCCCCTAGAAGCACTCTGTTCGCGAGTTTCATCGCGTTCCTCCTGCGATAGTCATTGAAAAAGTTTCGCGGCCGACCCAGTGAAGACGAAAGGTCGTCGATTCGGTTTGATGAATTGCTTGCTCGAAGCATCTCGCCGTCGGACGTTATCCCCATGGATACGGACGCTCGAACTACAGCGTCAACGATTAGCGTTAACTGCAATGCCGCCCGGCACTACCAATGAGAGCGACAACTGAGAGGGGGCCTCAAAGAAGAACAGGACCTCTCTAAGGTTTTAATGCCTAATAATCTAGCGCTACTTATAAGCAAACCCAGCGCTTATGTCAATTAACAGTCAGGATTGCTCACAACTTGCCGCTCCAAAAAGAGACAGATAAGTGCAAGTTGCGAGTATAAAATACCGTCGAAGCCTACCATTGACATAGCCGGAAATCAAGACTTTTTCACGACTTAGGGGCGTTTTGTTTATGTTTTTTCCGTCACGCGTAAATCCCACGCATCCTCGTGTCGTAAGCGACCCGGTCGATAGCCAGCATGTAAGCCGCGGTCCGCGTGTCTACTGAGTGAGCGTCCGCATAACGGCACAAGTCGTTGAAACTGGCCACCATTGTGTCCTCAAGCCGTGAGTTAACGACATCCTCCCGCCAGAAATAGCCCATCCGGTCCTGCACCCATTCAAAGTACGAAACTGTTACGCCACCGGCATTTGCCAGAATGTCCGGGACGACAAAAATACCTTTGCGATAGAGGATTTCATCGGCGGCCGCGGTGGTCGGACCATTTGCACCTTCAGCCAGGACCTTGCACCTCAATCTTTCGGCATTCGAGCTGGTAATCTGGTTCTCTGTAGCCGCCGGAATCAAAACATCGCAATCCAATTCGAGTAGTTCAGAATTGCTGACTCGTTCGGCCCCGGCAAAATCCTCGAACGATCGCGTAGCCTGCAGATGTTTCATCGCGGCCGGTATGTCCAACCCGCTCGAATTATAGATGCCGCCGTGCACATCAGAAATGCCGACCACCTTAAATCCCGCCTCATGAAGCAGCAGGGCGCCAATGCCGCCCACGTTACCACTGCCCTGCACCACGACGCGCGTATCTGCCGGGGCCATCTTGAATTTCTTCACCGCTTCCTGAACAACAATCAGGATTCCGCGGCCGGTGGCCTCGCGCCGTCCTCTCGAGCCGCCCAGCTCGATCGGCTTACCAGTGACAACCGCATTCACCGTGTGCCTCGCGTGCATCGAGTAAGTATCCATGATCCACGCCATCGTTTGTTCGTTGGTGTTCATGTCCGGCGCCGGCACATCCTTCTCGGGCCCGATGAAGTCAAGCAACTCGGAAGCGTAACGACGGGTCATTCTCTCCAATTCGCCGATCGACATCTGCGTCGGATCACAAATAATGCCGCCTTTAGCGCCACCGAACGGAACGTTCACGACCGCGCACTTCCAGGTCATCCAGGCTGCCAACGCGCGCACTTCATCTATATTGACGTCGGGAGAATAACGAATACCACCCTTCGCCGGCCCCCGCGCGAAATTATGTTGCACGCGAAATCCTTCGAACACCTGGATGCGCCCTGAATCCATGCGCGTCGGAATGTAAACCTTGAGCTCCCGATTGGGCACGCGCATCACTGCATACAGGTCAGCATCCAAATTCAAAAGCTGCGCCGCGCGATCGAACCGCGACATCATCGATTCGAACGGATTGTCTTCCTTGATCTGTCTTATGTCGTCAACGAGTGCGGTAGACATCTGTCTCTCCAACAGTCTGATTCGATATTAGAACGGGGCGATTAGTGTCGCGAATGTTAACGCATGAGGATAGTGCGCGCAACCGCGATCCGATGTGCCGTAACGCACATCTTCGAAATAACTTCTTCGTTTGACCAAATGACTTTTACCGGCACCCAGCATTGACTGGTTTCAAATAGTAAGGCTTACAGAACGATGTCCTTAAATTTTCATGGCTATATATATTGACAATCAGGACCGCGCCATCCTATCTCAAGTCTGCACCCGATGACGCAACGCTTACGGCAATGCTAACATCGAACCCTCCAAACGGACTGATCCTTTCCAGTTAACGAACCATGTTCAGCGGCTTTTGCTCAAAACTGATTCACGTGCTCTGCCTTTTCGTCATCGTGCTTTGCTTTGCACCGGCGATGGCCCAGAGCGACGATGAGAACGATCCCGTCAAGCTATTCGAAAAAGGTCAGGACGCGCACGCAAAGAAGCAGTTGAGCCGGGCCATAGAATTGTACGACGCGGCGATCAAGTTGAAGCCCGAATTTCCTGAGGCTGAATTTCAACGCGCCATGGCGCTGCTGGCCAAAAATCTGGAAGCTGACGCTATCGAAGGATTCAATCGCGCAGTTGAGCTCCGACCTGACTGGGCCATGGCCTATTCGAAGTTCGGCACTTTGCTCGGCCGAGAACACGACCCAATTAAGGCGGAACCAATTTTGCGCCGAGCCATCGAACTCGATCCCACAGATAAAGATGCCCTGGTCGTTCTCGCCGAGATCCGCTCGCACTCGAAAGATAAGACTGAAGCTCTGAAGCTCATTCGGGTCGCGACCTCGCTGCCAAACGCAGACTCTTCAACCTGGCGCGAACGGGCGTCCATCGAAGAAAGGGCCGGTGATCGACTAGCCGCAATTGCCAGTCTCGATCAGGCGCTGGCAAAAGATCCGAAGGATCCCGGCGCGCGCCATGCTCGCGCATCCTTGCGCGTTGAGGTGAAGGATGCGCAAGGCGCGATCGAGGATCTTCGCCAGCTTGAGCAAGCCGGGTTTGGCCATGAGGTGCATCAGGCGCTGTCTTTCGCGCACATTTATGCACGGGCCGGCGACCGGGAAGACGCCCTCAGAATTCTCGACGCTTTGGCTGAAAAGGATCGAACTACTGCGGAAGTAATCACCCTGCGCGCTGAAATTGGCGGTGATACGGGATCGACTGCTGAAGAACGTGCTGCGCTCGAGCAGTTGCTCAAAGGTAATCCGCAGAACGCCGCAATTCTTTCACGACTGGGCGCAGCCTACCGTCGCGTCGATCCGGAGAAGTCGCAGGACTACTACTACCGCGCGCTTCAGCTTGAACCTAAGAATGCAAAGTATGCGACCGGCTATGCCGCCGCGCTGATTCAAGCCAGAAAGTTCGCTCAGGCTGAGCCGATTCTGAAACAGGTGATTGCGGCGATGCCGGACGATTACACCGCTCACGCAAACCTGGCGCTGGCGCTTTACGAAATGAAACGTTTCCCCGAAGCGCTGCCGCAATATGAATGGCTCGCGACGGCAAAACCCGAAATCGCTGCGACGTACTTTTTCATTGCCACGGCGCATGATAATCTCGCAGAGTACCGACAGGCCCTCGACGCTTATGAGAAGTTTTTGTCGCATGCCGATCCGGCGAACAACAAACTGGAGATCGACAAAGTGAATCTTCGACTCCCGGTGTTGCGCGCGCAGATAAAACGCGGCGAGGGTGTGAGACAAAAGCGGCCCCAGTGAATTCGTGGCACAGACTTCAGTCTGTGGAAAGCGCAGCGGAAATCTCACAGACT